>JAICHN010000238.1 GCA_025924845.1 Chloroflexota bacterium
ATATTCACCCTTGAATGTCCCGAATTTTTTGGTTGGCTTGACCCCGCCTTGGGCCCCCCCGACCACCACAATAGTTTCACCGGTGATAAACGAGGCGTCAGCGGAGGCCAGGAAGGCGAATACCGCCGCCACCTCCTCGGGTCGGCCGACCCGGCCCAAGGGGATCTTATCGCGGGCATATGCCTGAAAGTAGGCATCATCGGTGTGGGCGCCCTCGGTCAGCGGCGTACGGATAAAGCCGGGCCCGACCGCGTTGACTCGAATGCCGTGCGGGGCAAGATCGATGGCCATGGACTTGGTGAGCAGCACCACGCCGCCCTTGGATGCGTTGTAATGGGCCAGATCCTCCTCGCCCACGAGGCCATTGGTGGAGGCCATATTCACAATGGCGCCGCCGCCGCCTTGCTCTACCATCAGACGTGCCGCCGCCTGACCGACCAGGAACATGCCCTTGAGATTAATGTCCACCGTACGGTCCCAGCTCTCCTCGCTGATTTCCAGGAAGTGCTCGGGAACGGCAATCCCCGCATTATTGATCAGGACATCCAAACGAGGCAGCGAGGCCCGTGCCTCCTCCAACATGCCCTGCACCGCCGCCGCCGAACTGACGTCCACCAGGCAGGTCCGCACCGCCGCGCCGGCCTCCTGGAGGCGCGGCAAGACGTTCTCCAGGGCGGCTGCATTCCGATCGGCCACCAGGACGGTTGCCCCTTCGCTCAGAAATCGCCGCGCCGTCTCCAGGCCGATCCCGCTCGCGCCGCCCGTAACAAGCACTCCCTTGCCTACAAATCGCCGCATTCGTCCCTCCGTCGGCTGCATCATCGCCTTCATTTCCGATCAAAACGTGCTCTACCATCCATCACGAAGCGCCGTCCGGGCCGCGTGATAGCCGCACATCCCATGCACGCCGGGTCCGGGCGGCGTTGACGCGGAGCACAGGTAAACTCCTTTCAGCGGCGTCCGGTATGGGGTGAGACTGGGCGTGGGGCGAGTGAACAGTTGGCGGAGATCCGATACCCCGCCCGTGATGTCCCCGCCCAGCAGATTGGCGTTAAGGCGCTCCAGGTCGGCCGGACCGGTAGCCGCCCGGGCCAGGATGCGGGCACCGAATCCGGGTGCGTACCGCTCCACCATCGCCTCGATGCGATCCGTCATGTCCACGGTCGAGCCGTTGGGAACGTGGCAATAGGCCCAGGCCGTGTGCATGCCGGCCGGCGCGCGGGTCGGGTCGAAGAGGCTCGGCTGGGCCAGCAGTACATAGGGGCGCGTACCGCACTTGCCCGCCCAGGGCGCGCGCTCGGACGCGGCAATCTCCTCCAGCGTCCCACCAAGGTGTAGGGTGCCGGCACGGGCGCAGGCGGCTGCCCGCCAGGGAATTGGCCCCGACAGGGCCCAATCCAGCTTGAACACGCCCGGTCCATACCTGTAGCGCGCCAGGGTGCGACGGTACGCCGCCGGAAGGCGCTCGCCCGCCAGGCGAAGGAGGGACCGTGGGGAGACGTCGCAGAATACCGCGCCGGCAGGCGGTATTTGATCGAGATTCTCCACGGGGAGGCCGGTGATGATTTCGCCGCCCAGGCTTCGCAGGTAGGCGGCGAGGGCGTCGGTGAGTCGTCCCGCCCCGCCGCGCGGAAACGGCCAACCGACCCGGTGACCGAGCGCGCCGAGCACCATGCCGAACGCCGCCGTTGCCGGCCGCTCGAGGGGAAGGCAACCGTGCGCGCTCAGCCCGCCCAATAAGGCGCGGGCGCCCATGGTGCGGAAGACATGGTCGGCCAGGAAGCGGGCCGGCCAGATGGCGCGTGTCCCAAAACGAGCGGCGGCGAGAGGATGGCGAGGAACACGCGGTGGACCCATAAAAACGGGAACGATGCGCTCCCAATCTCGAACCACGGGCAACATGAGCCGGGTGTAGGCGGGATCATCCTCGCCCAGGCCGCCGGCGGTGGCGCGTACCGATCGCTCCAGCAAGATTGCCTTCTCGTCGATCGGATGGGCGAGGGGTGCGGGCGGATAAATCCATTCCAGGCCGTACGCAGCCAGGGGAAGGGCGCCAAAAAAAGGTGAGCCGACCGCGAAGGGATGAATGGCGGATCCCACGTCGTGGATGAAGCCGGGCAGAGTCAGGGCCGCTGAACGGAGGCCGCCCCCGATCTCGGCCTGAGCCTCGATCAGCAGAACCGAGCGGCCGGCCTGGGCCATCGTAATCGCGGCGGCCAGCCCGTTTGGTCCCGCGCCCACCACCACCGCGTCATAGCGAGACATCGACGCGATCCAGATTCCAGGCAACCACATCAAGGCGGCGCGCGAAGTGCGCCAGGGGAGGCTGTTCGGGCAAGGCCACATGGAGCGGGCTTGTCATTGTATTGCGGCGGATCTCCACTTCGGCGGGCTGAAGCGGCCAAGGCGCATGTTCAATATCGCCGCGCCAGGCTCGTCCATGCCGATCCGCCGCATACAGACAATGGCGGGTGGTCAGAAAGGATTCGAGCGACCCTTTCGATGCTGGACTGACCGGCCCGGTGGGTCGATACGACGTCTCCAGCACGGCCGGACCAATCAGCCGATGCGTTCTGACGCTTTGATAGCGGATACCGTCTCCGATCCGTGTACTGCTCATCCGGGCGTCATAATAGGGGAGGCGAAAGACCAGGCGAGCGGCGCGAACGGCGAGCGGGTTGGCCGCGTCGAGACTGAAGAACCATACGCCCGGCTTGTCATCCACGGTGACATAAGTACGGACGTTGAGTTCGCAAAAAGCGGAAAGCCGCGGCAACTCGGGCCCGAAATGGGGGCGCACCCCGCGCATACTAAAGGGCACTATGCCGAGCCAGGCCCACCCATCGAACGTATCCAGCCGCAAGACCGGCGGGATCAACGGGCGCACAACCTCGGCCGGCAACGGCCAGTGCATGAACAGGAGATCGTGCCACTGCATGGCCATGATCCAGGGGCGTGCCGGTACCGGCCACGGACGGGGTGGAGGATCTGTGCTCATCGGGTAATTTTACCGTACACCACCGCGTTGCCGACGCGGAACACGGCACGGTAGTGCGCCCTGAGAAAAGGCGCCAGTCCCAAAGCAGGCGGTGTAGCCGGCTCGATCAGCACGATATACGGGGGAGGATTGCCCTGAAGGACGGGCAGCACGGAGGCGCCGCTGCCGGGGACTACCGGACGGTAGAAGGCCGAGAGAAAACGCGCCGCGTGTTCGTATCCCGAAAGATAGTAGATCCAGGGAGCGTTCCCCCACACGTAAAGGCGTTCCGGCGCGCGCGGGTGCGCTTTGAGGTACGCGGCAACGGCGACATTCCGTTCCACCCGAGGGTCGATCCGGTTACCGTAGGCCGTGTCACTGAGGTCCCCGGTAGCATACTGCCAAAAATATGCATAGTAGGCGACGGTATCACTGCCGGGCGATGGGTTCGGGCTGGTGCGCGCCAGGGCAATCGTGGAAGCAAGGGGAACGGCCGCGGCCCAAACGATGACGAGGGCCACCACAATCCGCTGAAAGATGAGCGCCGCATGCCGTGACGCCGCGCGGCGATCCTCCCATCGATAAGGGTCGGTCTCCGCGCGCCTAGATGCACGCGTGACAAGGCGCTCGATCAGGAGGGTGAGGCAGATCGCGACAGGCGCGACCGCCTGGAGGAAGTAATGGGGGTAGGTTCGGCCGCTGGCCAGGGCGCCGAGTAGGGACAGACCAAGCCACCAGGAGGCGCCCGCCCCAAACGGTAACACTCCGCCCCGACGACGCCGGGCGATCACGGTGCCGACTCCGAGCGCGGCGATCGGCGCCGCAACGGTGAGTACACTGACCAGTGGAGAGTGCAGGCTCTGTCCGGTGGATACATAGCCCCGGTTATAGCCGATCGTGGCATAGAGCGCATCGTCCAGGAGACCTTGCACGGCTAACCAGACGGCGATCGCGCTCAGCGGAATGGCCGCGCCGACCGAGAGTAGGCCGAGTCGCGCCACCGCTACGCCCAGATGCTTGGCGTCGTCGGGCGGTAGGCCGTTCACCGCCGTGTCTGCCGGCGGCGAGTCGTAAAACAGGACTACCAACGCGGCGGCAAGGGCGTCCGCGCCCGCCGGCAGCTTGAACAAAATGCTCACACCGAAGGCGATCCCGGCGAGCAGCAAGCTCGAGTTAGCCGCCAGTGAGTGTCCAGGACTATGCAGCCTTACATCCAGCGCATGCCAGACGAGGGCCATGCCGACCGCCGAGGCAGCCGCGACAAAGATTTCGGCGTTTGCCTCGGTACCGTCAATCAGCGGCAAGTCCAGCCCGATACCGGCCAGGACGACGGCAAGGAGGGCAAGGGTCGGGCCGCGTCGGGCGCTCATCAGGCGATAGATCGCGGTAAGGGCGACCACGGACGCGACCAGGGCGAGGAGGCGCATGGTGGTGATGACATGGACCGCTCCACCCACTTGTTCGGCGGCCGCGTTGACCAGGTAGATGGCGGGCGGTTTGTTCTCCCAAATCTGGCGGTAAAGTCTTTCACCGTGGAGAAGGGCTCGCCCCACCGAAGCGTAGACGCCTTCATCGTTGAGCCAGGGGGGATCGGCCAATCCGGGGATGCGCCAGATAGTACAGAAAGCTATCAGCGCGGCAGGAGCAAGCGATGCCGGGAACCGGCGGCTCAGGCGACCCATCCACCGCTCAAAAATACGGCTGTGTTAACGATCAAGAAGGGGACCGCGATGCAGCAGGTTATCCCAAAGCGCCGTCTCGTGGCGGCGAGGAAAATGATCAGGGGGAAGGTGGTGGCCAGGAAGCGCGGCAGTGAGATAAGCGGCGACGGCGCTCCGTCGAACAAGGCGGGCGTAGAGAGCACCCCCAACCAGAAAAGCCACAGGAAGACGCCATAGGCGCGGGGTAGAGCGCGCGTGGCCAGAATGGAAATCGCCAGAAAGACCAGGCCCCACAGCGTATCGCTCATCGCGTGAATAGTAGGCCCGTCGAAGTGAGGTACATGGGTGAGAGGGCGGACGATGGCCGCTTCAAGAGTCTGCCAGGGCAGCGCCCAGCCGCGATGCCAGGACCTCTGGCTGCTGCTGAAGGCGAACGCATTGCCGAAGCGCAATCCCAGGTACGCCATGTAGGCCAGGAGGCCCAGCGGGATGATTGCTCCGGCCGCCACTCGCTCCGGCCGGCGATGCACGCGGGCAAGCGTGGCCTTGAGCAGCAATTTGGGGTGATGAGGCAAGCCGGGCCCGCCGCTCTGCCACCAGCTGACGAGGAACGGCCCGATCAGAATGATCCCGAGCGGTCGGGTTGCCGCCGCTAGGGCGCCCCACAGGCCTGCCGCCCACCACTGACGGACACGCAACTGGTAGCAGCAACGGAGCACGCAGAGCAGAAAGATACTCTCGCTATAGCCCGCGAAGAAGAACAAACCAGTGGGAAACAGGGCCAGGAGCCAAACGGCGCGGCTCGCCCAGCGCTGACCGAAGTCCAGAACGGCCAACTGATAGAGAGTACACGCGGCGCCCAAGAAGCAAAGGTTGCTGAGCACCAACGCACCGGCGGCAGGTGACCATGGCCACAGCGCCAACCAGAGATGAAGGGCGAGGGGGTAGAGCGGGAAAAAGGCCAGACTTACATGGCCGTGCAGATCTTGCGCCGCGCTGTAGCCGTTGGTGGCGATATGCAAGTACCATTGGGAGTCCCAGCGGTTCCAGTAATCAGCCAGAGAATTTCCTACCGGTGCCGTGGCGCCCGGTAGGCCGCGCAGTCCATGCAGCGCCACTATCACCAAAGTGACTACGAGCAACAGCACTCGACTGGCCGCGAAGGGGATCAGCGTTTCTCGGAGGGCGGCCGACGCGGAAACCACGTGTCGGTGCGAGGTCGCCGGCAGCACCTGCGTGGCAGTGGACGGGGCGACGATCGCCAAGCATTCCCCCTCAGTTCATCTGCCGTTCATCATCCGCACAGTCTGAAGGTAGCTGTGCCGGGCTAACCCGTCAATGTGGGTGGTCCCATGTCCCATTTCCTGGACCGCGTCCCCTTGTGTTCCCTACACTACATAAGAGCGGTAAGTGCAGGGGAGGAGCGCGAGCAATTGGACGAGGCATATTTGGTGTTGGCCGACGGTGCGGTATTTCCCGGCCGAGGCTTTGGGGCGGACGTGGAGTGCGAGGGGGAGGTGGTCTTCACCACGGGCATGGTGGGCTATCCGGAGAGCCTGACCGATCCCTCCTATCGGGGCCAGATCCTCGTCTTCACCTACCCGCTGATCGGCAACTACGGGGTGCCCGCGCGGGAACTGGTCGACGGCATTCCGAGCCGCTTCGAATCCGGCCGGATCCAGGTTCGCGGCGTGGCGGTGGCGCGCTATTGCGCCGAGCCCAGTCACCACGGGTCAATCTCCAGCCTCGGTGCCTGGCTGGAAGAAGCGGGCATACCGGGGATAGAGGGCGTTGACACCCGTGCCCTCACTCAGCGCCTGCGCACGGACGGCGTGGTACACGGTCAGATCGTCCACGCCGCCGATCTCGAGGCGGCGCGCGCCCGCGCCGTGGAAGGGGTGGTCGAGACGGATCTCGTGGCCGAGGTTTCGATCGAGGCGCCGCGCTTCCTTTGCGCCGCCGCCGGGCAGAGCGGACCTACCGTCGCCGTACTCGATTGCGGGGTAAAGAACAATATTCTCCGCGCGCTCCTGGGGCGCGGCGCCGGGGTGCTGCAGGTACCCTGGGACGAGGATCCGGAGGAGTGCGGCCGGCCGATCGATGGGGTGGTCGTCTCGAACGGTCCCGGCGACCCCAAGGATGCCGGTCGGGCCGTGGCGGTCGTGCGCCGGCTCCTTGAGCGGAACGTTCCTACTTTCGGCATTTGCTACGGGAACCAGGTGCTGGCGCTCGCGGCGGGCGCCGACACCTACAAACTGAAGTGGGGCCATCGCGGCCAGAACCAGCCGTGCGTGGACCTCGACACCGGCCGCTGCTACATCACCAGTCAGAATCACGGCTATTCAGTGGACGAGTCCAGCCTTCCGAGCGGCTGGGAGCCCTGGTTCCGCAATGCCAACGACCAGTCGAATGAGGGCATCCGCCACCGTGAAAAGCCGTTCAGCGCCGTGCAGTTTCATCCCGAGGCGCATCCCGGTCCCGAGGACATGAGTTTTCTGATCGATCAGTTTCTGGCATCACTCGGCTGATTCGGCCCGCCGCGTTATTGCCTGAGATACAGTACGATATCGTCGCGCTTCGCGACCAGATGCCAATGCGGATCGTGCTCGATGGCCGCCACGGCGCGCTGCCGCTTGGCCTCCGTGGCCGACGTTTCACGAAGGTCAAACAGGAGCGCCTGGGCCTGCGCGTACCCGGTGAAGAAGTGGGTGACCCATACCCGCTCGGTCAAATGCGCGCCCATTTGATTGTCGACCGCGAGTGGGACACCGGCCGGCACCATGGCGCTCAGGGCGGCCATGGCCCGCTCGCGTGGCCCCCACTCGTACTGGGAGGGCGTCCAACCGCGGGCGCCGGGCAGTGGACCGACCAGCCATGCCGCCGCCGCCACGAGGATCAGGAGGGTGGCCGTGATGGGGAGCCGCGCGGTGGGGCGGAAGCGGAGCAGGCCATGGACCGTACCCACGAAGAGCAATGGCAAGAGCGGAGCCGCGTAGTGATAGTGGAAATCGTATTGCAGGGGGTACGTGCTGAACACGGTGTACACCATGGTCGGCACGATCAGCACCACGGCCCAGCCGCCAACCAGGGGTAGGCCAAGCAGCGGCACGAGGAGGAGGGCAATATACTTGAGTTTGGCCGCGCTCCAGAAGTGCGCGAGATAATCGAGGTTGAGCCGCCCATGCTCGATGATCCCGCCCTGGTAGCGGCTGGTGAATAGGTAGGGGCCGCCCCGGATGTGCGGCACGGCGGTATAGACGACGCCGACGATCCAGCCCAGGCCCAGCACGATCAGCGCCGCGCCAAGGGTTCGTCGCCGATACCTGAACGCGGCGAAGACGCCGAAGGCGGCCACGATTAGGCCGACCTCTTCCTTAAACAGGAGGGCAATGCACAATAAAGTGACGGCCGCGCCGATCCGGTCCGCATCCAGCCGTTC
>JAICHN010000239.1 GCA_025924845.1 Chloroflexota bacterium
CGTCCTCGCGGCAGGGGTCGATAGCCAGGATGGCACGCCGGCACTGCTCTGCTTCTTCGTACTCTCCGGCGTTAGCGGCCAGGTTTGCCAGGCGCGTCAGCAGCGCCAGGCGCCAGTCTCGCAACTCCTGGCGCCGCGTCATCACCTGGTCCAGGTAGGGGATTTCCGGCAGAAAGTCACCGGTATTGAGAGCCGGCGCGGCTCGACATGCTTCCCGGCTGCCGCCCGAGAGGGCCGATTTGGCCGACCCGGCGAAGGCGGCGGCGTCGAGCCATGCTTCGATCGGGGTGTCGCTGGGGCCAAGGGTAAGAGTGTCGCCCCGCAGACGGAGAAGGCTCCCTTCCCGATCAGGAGGATCGAGCAGGGTGCGGAGCGCATGGATAGTAGCGTGGAGATTACGGGTAGCAGCGGTCGGTTCCAGGTCGGGCCAGAGGGTATCCAGCGCGGTCGCGTGGGAGTATGCATTCAGGAGCGCTAAGGAGGAGCGCGAACAGCGTTAAGACCTTCCGCCTTCGCCAGGCAGTCCCGGGAAGCGGGTTGTTCTCACGCCAGACTACCAGGCCACCCATGGTGCGGACGCGCAACGCCGCGAGCGGCGCGGGCGAAGTGTCCTGGACCGTGGCCTTGGCGGCCGTGATGGAGAGCGTCTTGCCCAGGTAACGTGAATGAAGCGTGCCTTGCACCCGGTGTGCCTGGAACACGGGCACCGCTAGGGGCCGACTTCACGCTCACCTGCAATGCTCGGGTTTCGGCCGCCGGCGCGAGAGCTGCGGGCGCCGCGATACCGGTCGGCGCGGGTATTCAAGCGACTACCGGATGCGGCGAGGCGACCCTTATCGTCGCCGTGCCCGGAAGCGGGCACATTCAGGCTCGATTTGCCGTGGATGACGGCGATACCACCGGGGGAAGCGCCATAGTACGGGCGCGGGTGTTCGGCCATACCGGCTATCTTCTGCGCGCGACCTCCACGGTCATCACCAAAAAGGACGGCGCCAAACCTATCGATCTCGACATTTCGGGGGCGACGGCGATTAGCTTTGACTTTCCCAGCGCGCCGATTACCGATCTCTACAATATTCGACTGACCGGGCCGGCGCGGGCCCGCCGACCGGCATCCGGGCTGGGAAACACGATTCCGGCCGGCGCCGTCCCGGTAAGCGCGGCAAGTGCCTCACTCGCCTGCAACGCCTACGTCGCCACCCAGCCGTCCATGGTGAGCCGTGTCCAGGTGCCCGCGGCAGGGGGGATTGAACTGGACGGCTGTGGCGTTCTGACCTTCCGCCTGCCCTCCGCCGCGGACGGCACCTTCGCGGTTCGCTACGGCACCAGCGACGCGGTCAATTACGCAGCGGCGCCCAGCGTACTCAGCTTGAGGGTATTCGATGCCCAGGGTCGCCTGCTGCGTAAGGCGGTCGGACTCTCGCATCTGGGCGGCGGCTTGCAACCGCTGTGGGTAAGCACCCTGGGCGGACGCACCGTGACGTTGACGGACGAGGCAGGCGGATCCGACAAAGTGGAGGTAACCGGGTTTGCCCAATTGTCTCACCCGGCTGCTCTCCATCCCAACCCAAACCATCAATTCTTCGGCGATCCATCCGGCGCCGGCGTGGCGATCATGCCGCAGGCACTGACAATCTCGTGTACGGCGCAGATCGGCAGCACCGACATCACGGTGGGGCACACTCCGGTCTATCTAGGCACCTATATCAACGGCTATGCCTGCGGAATCTCTGAATTGTTTGTCACCAACGCGCATGGCCGGCTTACCGGCCGACTTGGCTTGCCGGGGGCGGCGACCGCGCCGGCGTCGGTCAAGATTCTCGTCATCGATCAGAATGGTCATCCTCTCTCGCAATCCGTCGTCAAGGCTTCGCCCGGGACGTCAGGCACGCCGTTCAACGTCTCGCTCAGCAACGCCAGCATCGTATCCTTCCTGTTTGCCGGCGACCACTCGATCCTGTACGACATGCAACTGGTAGGGCAAGCGGTAGTCTACGACCGAGTATTCCCTCCGGCCGCGCCGCCGGCAAGCGCGAAGGGAGGCACGGCAATCGACCCGCACGACTTGACGCTACACCAGACCTGCGGCACCGTCATTCCCAGTGCCGATGTGCTCCTGGTGCATGAAGCCGCCATGCAGTTCTGGGCCCTGGATGGGCAGGTATGTGGCGGGTACGCAAGCCTTGCCCTCACCGGATCGAAATATCCGAAGCATCGGTTCAGTGCCCGATTCGGCATTCCAGCCGCCGATCAGACCGATCCTATAGCCCAGCTAAAGGTAAGCGTGCTAAACAGTGCCGGAAAGGAAGTGCGACACATCACTTTCACGACCCGCAATGGGTATGGCCCGCAAACACTGCGCATCAGCCTCCAGGGTGGGGCATCCTTGCGGATTGTGTGGGTGAAAGGACACGTTACCCTGTTTGCCATGACTGCCTCTTGATTCAGCTATCTTCCCCCTCATATGGGGGTAAGGTGCGGCGCAGCGGCTTGTCCTGACGGTAGCCAAGGGCGTATTCAGCCTGCATCAGGGTGTGGATCTGGCTGGTCCCCTCGTAGATCTGAGCGCCCTTGGCATTGCGCAGGAAGCGGGCCACCGGATACTCATCGGAGTAACCGTAGGCGCCGTGAATCTGCACGGCATCGGCCGCGGCCTGGAATGAAGCATCGGTGGCGAACCACTTACCCAGCGCCGTCTCGCGCGTGCAGCGCAGCCCCTTATTCTTCATCCAGGCGGCGCGCAGGTTGAGGAGGCGGCCCGCGTCGTAGTTGGAGACCATGCGGGCGATCATCTGCTGCACGAGCTGATATTTGCCGATCTCCTCGCCGAAGGTCTTCCGGTCGTGGGCGTACTTTACGCTGGCGTCGAGGCAGGCACGGATCAATCCTACCGCGCCGGCACCCACGGTGAGCCGCCCGTTATCCAGGCAGCTCATGGCGATCTTGAAGCCCTCGCCTTCCTCGCCCAGCAGATTGGCGCGAGGCACGCGCACGTCCTGCATGGCGAAGCCGCCCGTGTTGCCGGCCCGGATACCCGCCTTGTTATGCAAGGTATAGCTCTGAAAGCCGCTGCCCGCTTCGGATCGTTCCACGATGAAGGCGGAGATGCCTCGGTGCTTCTTCGCTTTGTCGGTGTAGGCGAAGATCAGAAAGGTATCGGCCACGTCCGCCGCCGACACCCAGATCTTCTCGCCGTTCAGCACGTAGTGGTCGCCGTCACGGCGAGCCGTCGCGTTCATCCCCGCCACGTCGGATCCGGCTTCGGGCCCGGTCAGCCCAAAGGCGCCGAAGCGCTCACCGCGGGCCAGGGGAACCAGGAATTGCTGCTTCTGTTCCTCGCTGCCCCACTGATAGATACCACCGCCGCAGAGTCCCACGTGTACGGACATGATCACGCGGAGCGAGGTATCGACGTACTCCAGTTCCTCGCAGACCAGAGCCAGGCTGATATAGTCCATGCCGGAGCCGCCGTAACGCTCGGGAAAGCAGACGCCGGGCAGGCCGAGGCTCGCCAGCTTCCCAAAGGTAGCGGGATCATATTCTTGGTGGAGATCGTTCTCCCGGATCCCTGGCGCCAGTTCGCGGGCGGCGAAGTCGCGCGTAGTCTGAACCAGGCTCTTCTGCTCGTCGGATAGCTCAAAATCGATCATGCGGCGCCGTTCTCCTTGCAAGGGCGCAAGGGGACAACCTCATCGTCTCCCGCGCCATTCCAGTATACCGCGCCCGTTTGGACGCCCTATCACAAGGGGGCCGACCTGAAGACCGTAAAGCAACAATGGAAAGTTGCCACCGATTTGCGGTGAGCGGGAAGGGGAGGTGTGCCGCGGCGACAGACGATTCCAGCGGAGCCACCTCTGGAGAGTGGCTCGGCCGGCACGATCCCTGCCTCCACGGCCGCGTCCACTGCCCGCACCCAGCGCGGGGCGAGGGCTGCAGCGGATCCTACCGAGCAGTTGAGCCGGGAAGATGCCGTGATATCCTCAGGGGTTGATCAGGGCGAAGGCGGCGTGTGCCTGCTACCCCACCAGCGGCACGCCGGCAGCGGTGGCCGCGCCACGTAGTCGCTGATCGAGGCTGGCTAACGGCAGACCCAGCCGCAGGGCAAGCTCAAGATAGGCCGCATCGTAGGAACTCAATTGGTAGCGCCGTGCAAGGGCCATGACGGCACCCCAGACGCTGCCGGCTATGATGGGATCGATCATAATGGCCAGGGAGTGGAGCAAGCGCGTGAATGCCTCGGCCTGCGCCTGGGTAATGCGCTGCCGCCGCTCGGCGATGAGCACGACATTGGCTACCTCCAGCGGCCAGATTGCGGGGGCAGCGGCATCGCCGCCGCGCAAACGTGCAAGCAGGCCATCCGTGAAAGGAGTTGCCTCATCAGCGAAGCACCAGGCCATGGTCATCGAGCTATCCAGCACGAAGCTCATGGCCTTCCTTCTTCAATCATCTCTCGAAGAGAAAGGCCATCGAGCCGAATATCTTGCCGGATCTTCAGCCACTGATCAATGGCCGCGCCGGCATCACGTACAGCGTCCCGCTCGGGGGGTACAAGCCTGGCCACCGGCACCCCATGCTTGGTGATGGTGATCGTCTCACCGCGTGCCACCTCGTCGAGCAAACGCGGCAGATGGGTCTTCGCCTCGTAGGCGCCAATGGTCTTCAAGAACCGTCTCCGTTCATACTAGTCTACGACTAGTCTATCTGACGATGTGGCGGAGGGCAAGTCGAATCACGGATCACCCGGAAATGGCGCCTTATAACCACTTTGGATCGCGGCAAGCTGGGCGAGCTTTTGGGCAGCCTGAATCCAAGCGGGCTGCGCGAGGTAGAGGAGGGCGTCAAGATAGCCCTCGATTTGCGGTGAGCGGGAAGGGGAGGTACGCCGCGGCTTCCCTTGCGACTTCAACCCCGCCGCCCTCGGAAAGGTTGGCACGAAACAACCGGACGGCTTCCGCCTTCGTTTCTTCTTCCAGATCGTCCCGGAAAAACACCTGCTCGGCGCATTCGATCAGGTCTTGAACGGCCCGCTCCCAGAGATAATAAGTGAGCGCGACCCAATCAATTTCCGCCGGTCCATATCCTTGAAAGAACGGGGCTAGGTCTCGGCGCACCGAGCCGGCTGCCCGCGCTTCCCCCACAAAGAGGAAATCGCGCTCTTTGGGGGCGAGCATCACATCATCCCAATCAATGATGAATACCCCACCGGCGTGGTCACGGATGATATTGCCGGGATGCAGGTCGGCATGACAGATGACATGGGGTCCTGATTGCTTATGGAGCACGGCGCTCAGGGTTTCCAGGGAGGTCATCGCGGTGTGAATCGTGGTGTGGCGCGTCATCCAATAGCCGCGAAGAGCCTGTTGAATCGGACCCTCGCCGCCGGTGGAGGCATGTGGCATTTCAAACTGCCGCACCCAACGGACGTACGCTGTCGGATCAAATGTCTCTCGGCGCGGTAACTGGAAGCCTTCCGACAGCAGTGGTACCTGGTGAATCCGTTTGAGGGCCGTTCCCACGGCCTGCCACTGGGCGTCGGTCATGGCGGGATCCCAACCGGAATCCCCGTCGATGAAGGGGTAGAGGATCACTGTCCAATCCTCTACCTTGGCCCACAGGGTATTCCTGCTGGTGGGAAGGGGCGCTACGACCGCTTCGATCCCCCGATCGCTCAGGTAACCGGGAATAAGGCAACTCGGCTCGTAGAGCGTGCCGGACTTTGCCTTGAGCAGATAGGACATGCCCTGCTCGTCCACCACCCGATACACACCTGCCCTGGTATCCAGACCCAGGGGAAGAAAGTCGAGCGTGACGGCGGCAAGGTCGTAGTGGTCCTGTAAGCCGGCTCGCAAGCGTTCGTCGGCAATCCCCGGTTTTTCGCGCACCTTTCCCCTATTTCAGGCTCCCGGAAGCAGCGCCGCCCCGTCGGTGGCATGACAGCGATAGATCGTCGCCTCACGGCCGGCTCGCTCACGATAGCCCGTGCCGGTCGCCGCCGCGAACTCATCCCAGCCGGCGGCCGAGACCAGGGCGATCACACAGCCGCCGAAGCCGCCGCCCATCATACGAGCGCCGTAACAGCCGGGCGCCTCATTGGCCGCCTCGGCCATGGCGTCCAACTCCTTACAACTCACCTCGTAGTCGTCGCGCAAGCTCGCATGGGAGGCGCGCACCAGGACACCCATTCGCGCCATATCGCCCGTCCGCAGAGCACCAGCCGCCTCCAGGGTCCGCTGATTTTCGGTCACCACGTGATGAGCGCGCCGGAAAAGTGTTTCAGGGAGGAACAGCTTGAGGTCGGTCAACCACTCCGGATCGAGATCGCGCAGGGAGCGCAGGCCGCCAATGTGAGGACGGAGCAAGGTTACCGCCTCCTCGCAGGACCGACGCCGATCGTTGTAGGCGGAGCCGGCCAGGGCACGGCGCACCCCGGTATCGCAGACGCCCAGAACCAGCCCGACGGGAAGCGGCACCAGATCGTGGGTCTGCGAACGGCAGTCAAGGAGCAGAGCATGGTCCGCCTTGCCGTTCCGCGAGGCATAGGGATCCATCAGTCCGACCCGCACCCCCACGTATTCGTTCTCGGCCCATTGGGCGATCTGAGCGGCGGTGAGGCCGTCAACCGGGAAGTCGGCCAGGGCAGAGAAGAGGAGGACTGCTCCCACGCAGAGCGCGGCGGAGGAACTCATGCCGGCGCCCGGCGGCACGTCCCCGGCGATGGCCAACTCTATCCCCGGCAGCGCGGCGCCGCGTTCGAGCAGGGCGGTGGCCACGCCCGCCAGATAGAGCATCCAGCGTTGCTCGGGCTTGGGGCCTTCGGGCTCCCAGGTTGCGGTTTGCGCCGATACCTCGGCAAAGGCGGAAATGGTCCGGCCGGGACGGGCCCGACCGGCGACTAACACGGATCGATCGATAGCGGCGGGCAGCACGAAGCCGTTATTGTAGTCGGTATGTTCACCGATCAGATTGACTCGTCCAGGGGCGCGGGCGATCAGGGTTTTGCCGGTGCGGGCACCGAAGCGGTCATCCAGTAACGCGGCCAGTCGCCACTCGGTTAATTCCTCGGTGGCTTGCATAGTAGTCATCTCCTTGGTGATGGGATCGCGGCACTCGATGCCGCGAGGGGTCGTCCCCTCAGTCTACAGGGTAATCAAGCCGCGTGATAGCGGTAGCCTTCCCCGTCTCCGGGTCAACGTCGACCAGCACGGCGTTCACCTCGACCAATCCACGCGCCGGCTCGGCGAAACTGGGCAGACCAGTGGTGAAGCCGGCCACGGCACTGGGCACGTCCAGCCCGATCACCGAGTGGCGGGCGCCCACCATGCCGAGGTCCGTGACATAGGCGGTGCCGCGGGGGAGGATCTGAGCGTCGGCGGTGGGGACGTGGGTGTGCGTACCGAACACCAGGCTCACCCTGCCGTCCAGAAAGAACCCCATAGCGCGCTTCTCGCTGGTCGCCTCGGCATGAAAATCGACCACGATCACCCGCACATCGGCGCCGGCCGCCGTCAGGGCCGCGTCCAGCGCCCGAAAGGGGTCGTCAATCGCTTTCATGAAGAGGCGGCCCAGGGCACTGAGCACGAGCACCGGAACACCTGCCGCCTGCACGGTGACCGCGCCATGCCCCGGAGTGCCGGGCGGGTAGTTCAGGGGACGGGCAATGCGCGGCTCCTGGGCCAGATAGATGCGCGCCTCGCGCCGCTGCCAGATATGATTACCGCCGGTGATCACATCCACGCCCGCATCGAAGAGGTCGCGGGCGGAGGAGACGGTGAGGCCCGCGCCGTGGGCACTGTTTTCGCCGTTGGCGATCACCAGGTCCGCGCCATAGCGGCGGCGCACCTGCAATAACGAGGCTTTGAGGGCGACTCGTCCAGGACGTCCAAACACATCGCCCACACAGAGCAAGCGCAATTATTTATCCTCGCTCGCTAATACCATTGGTGGGGCCGGCCCGCCCGGACCCCCCAAAGGAGTTTCGTGCCAGTTGTGCACACCCGTTTTAGCGGGTCCCCCACACCAGGGAGAGCACAGGGGGTGCGACGCTGACCACCAA
>JAICHN010000240.1 GCA_025924845.1 Chloroflexota bacterium
CCCCCGCCCAGGCCGCTCATGCACGGTTCGACCACCGCGAGCGTGAAGGCCATGGTGACGGCGGCGTCTACCGCGTTTCCCCCGCCGCGCAGCACCGCGGCGCCGGCTTCCGCGGCGAGCGGATGCATAGCCGTTACCATGCCCCCACCGGTCACAACCTCGCTTTTTTGCACCGATAGGGTACTTCGCATGCCGCCTCCTTGGGCCGCGCCGATAAGCGCGGGCCTACTTACAGATCCCTGCCGCTCTTGCTCAGACCAGCACGACCCCTGCCCAGATCAGGATACCGGCCATGGCGGGCCGCAACCATATGTCCGGCAGCTTGGCACAGAGTTTGCTGCCGATGAACACGCCTGGTAGAGAGCCGACCAGGAGATTCAGGCTCACGCTGAGATCTACATCACCCCAACCCAGATGGCCGGCGGCGGCAATAGGCACCAACACGGCGGCAAACGCGATGTTGGACCCTACCAGATGCCGTAATCCGAGACGGGGCAGCAAGAGAAAGAGGATGGGCACGGTGAGGGCGCCGCTACCGATGGAGGTGACGCTGACACAGAAGCCGACCAGCGCTCCCAGCGCGATCACCGACCCGCGCCGCGTATCAATCGGCGCTGCGTTTTCCTGTATCGCCGATCGGGCGAACAGGCGAGCGGAGAGCATGAGAACGGCTACAATGATCAGCATGCTTCCCACCGCATGCTTGATCGCTGCGTTCAGTGCCGCCTCGTCCATCATGTGGCGAAGTTGGACGAGCACGAGCAGGCCCAGCGCCGCACCCGGCATCCCGCCCAGGACAAGCCAGAGCAGCACTTTGCGATCGACAGTGCCCTGCCGCCAATGGACAAACGCGCCGAGCAACTTGGTCGGTACGCTGTAGATCAGATCGACACCCACCGCGGTCAGCGGGCTCAATCGTACCACCAGAATGAGCAGCGGCGCCATCAAGGAACTGCCGCCCACCCCGGATACACCCACCAGCAGACCCACCAACGCCCCGATCAGCGTCAGGCGTGGATCTAGTGCGCCCACGTCAACGACAGCTGATCATCATTATCATTCGCTGGTCGGTGCCGGCACTCACTCTTGCTTGTCCTTCATCACTCTCATGACCTCTCTACTCCCTCCACCAGTATAGTGTGTCACGGCTATATGACGTACACGTGACAGCGATACGTGGCTTGATCCTGTTCGTCATCACTTCCAATCCAATCACACCGAAGGGCTCGTGCCCGCTGTTGGTCAGGGTGGCCGCGCACCCCGCATAGAGCATGCGCGTGAACTCTCCGGGAAGGAAGAATGCCGGATTCTGCAGGTCGGCATGCACATGCGCCCGGAGCAGTTCCAGGCACTCTTCCGCAAAGCCTTCGGGCCACGGTCGGCGGGGGCCGCGGCATCATTACGGTGGGGGAGCAAGGTCGGCAAGGTAAGGTATGCCCAATGATAACGACGCAGCATAAGACGGTCCAGGATCTGCTGGCTACACCCGACGACGGCTATCGCTATGAACTGGCGCGGGGGGAGATCCTGCGTACGCCGCCACCCAAAGGAGAGCACGGCGCGATTGAAGCAGCCTTGGTGGAAGCAATTGGGCGCTATCTCTACATGCGGGCCCTCTCGAGCGGCTGGGCGGAAGGCAGGGGATTGAGGGAGCGTAACCATCTAGTAGGCAGGGTGATCAGCGGCGAGGCTGGAATCCACGTACGCTTGCCCGATGACCCGGAGCACGTACGCGGCATCGATGTTGGCTACCTTACCCCCGAGCAGGTGGCGCGCATCGGTGTAGTGTCCGCGGACGCCTATTTCCCGGAGGCGCCGACACTGGTCGCGGAGGTGGTCAGTCCTTCGGAGGGAGCCTCCTACCTTGAGGGCAAAGTCGCCGATTATCTGGCGGGCGGCGCCCGGTTGGTCTGGTTGCTCTTCCCCGAGTTGCGTACCGCGCGCGTCCACCAGTCGAGCGGCGCCTCGTTCCAGGTAGCCGCCGACGGTGCATTGGAGGGCGGCGAGGTGTTACCGGGCTTCAGGATCGCGCTTGTCGACCTGTTTCCGTGAAGAAGCGTCGTGGAATAGATACTCGGTCATCCGCCGCGAGTCACCACCTGATCCACGCGAACCACGAAGCTGTTCCACGAAAAGCCGTCACGCCAGGGCGGTTCACCGGGATAGTACGGGTTATGCCGATCCGTCTCCAGGTACTCGCGGAAGACGGCGCCGCCGCGAAACTCGGCTCGTAGCCGCTTTTCCATACGCGTCGTCAGGCTGGGAAGGTGGTGCAGGGCGCCCGCCGCGAGCGACAGATAGTCATAGAGCAGCCAGGAGCCGCCGTTCTGGTAGTCGCCCGGCTGAAGGGTCGGTGTGAAGGCGGCGCCCGGCAGATAACGGCCCCGCGCATCAGAGAGGACACGGAAGCCGCCCTGGAATGAAGGCAGGCCGGCGAGCGTTTGCCGTACAACCTGATCGGAAAGGATCGGCCGGTGTAACAGCCAGAGCGAGAGGAATTCACCGGTCAGCGCGCCGGCATCGTGGTAGTCCAGCTTGGTGCTGAATCGCAGGTACCCCTTGTGGTCGGCGAGGGAGCGGTAGCCGTCATCGGCGGCGCGAAGGTCCTTGTTCGCCACGATAAGGCCCAAGCGGCGAGCACACCGCAGTGCCACCGCGTACAACCCTTGATTGTAGGCCAGGGTGTCCGTGGCCGGGAGGCGAAGGCTGTCCAGCCAACTTGTATAGAACCCGCGTGGACTGCGATACAGGCCATGCGTGGCATGGGCCAGCACGTACGTCAGCGCTTTGCCCAGGGCCGCCTTTTTGGGGCGTGGACCACCCGCCTCAACTTGCCAGTCCGCCCAGATCAGAAATAATAGGGTTGATTCGTCGGGGTGATACGCGGGATCGCGCGGGAAAGCCGTGAACTCGGTCGGCACCTCACCGCTAGGTAACTGCGCGGCGGCGAAGTGGCCCAGCGCTCGATTGGCGAGGTCGAGGTCGCCCAAGGCCGCCAGGGTCCAGAAGGAGTCGCGGAGCCATACTCCGCTATAGGCCGGACTGGGGTGGACCAGCCCGCCACGGCGGTCTATATTGTGCCGCCATACCGCTGCCGCTGCGCGCGTCTCCTGCGCGCACAAGCCGGCATCATGCCATACGCAGGACGGCGGGGCGGCGCGCGCCGTGAACCGGGGCCACATTCCAACCAGGAGGAACAGACGGCAGGCAGCGCGCAAGGCAGACCAGGGTTGAGTGGAATGCATGCGTTTCACCCTACCCTGGCCTGCCTTAATCCAACGCCCCCTGCTGCCGAGCCAGGTACTCCACCTTCACGCGCAGGTCGGCGATCACGTTGGGCCAGATGAACTGCTCGGCGGTGGCGCGACCGTTGGCACGCAGGCGCGCGGCGAGCGCGTCATCATGAGATAGCTCAAGCAGATATTCGACCAGTTCACCGGCGTCGGATGTTTCGGTGATCAGGGCGTTTTGCAAGGATGTGGCATAGTCTTCCCCCGTACTCCCTACCACGGCCACGCCGCCTGCCGCCATCACTTCCAGTCCAACCAGGCCAAAGGGTTCGTGCCCACTGTTGGCGAGCGTGGCCGCACACCCCGCGTAGAGCACGCGCGTGAACTCCTCAGGTAGGAAGAACGCCAGATTCTGCACGTCTGCGTGCAAATGCGCCCGGAGCAGCTCCAGGCACTCCTCCACCGTGGGGCGCCGCGTAGCGGCGGTGACGGTTGCTACTTGCAGTCCGGCCCAGCCCAGGTAGCCCAGCACATCGCGCCCGTGCGGCTCCATGCCGCCGCGCGCCAGCCACAGCACCGGCACGCCCAGTCCCTTGAGGCGGGCCACCGCTTCGGCTGCCATCATCCACCGCTTGTCCGGATCGAAACGTCCGATCTTGAAAAGTGGGAAACGGCCCTTTACGATGTCTCGGAACGCCGCTAGATGCACCGGATCCACTGGATCGAGGGCCCGCGTGGGAATGCCGTTGGCGATCACCAGCGGATTCACCCCATTCTGCCACATACGGTGCTTCATGTAGCGGCTCACCGTGGTGATCGTGGTGGCGTACTTGAGTCTGCCCCAGTTGATGCGATGGAATGAGAACACATTGTTGGCGTTCCAGAGCAGCACGCTCTGTTGACGCAAGCCCATGAAGTGGAGAAGGTCACTCAATTCGCACACGGCATATGCCGTGTGCCACTCCTCAGCCAGCACGATAGTCAGTTTGCCCTCGGCTTGGGCGGGCCGGGCCACGTTATCTACCACCCAGCGGGGCACGGATTGGTTAAAGTCCCTGATCTTGTCGTCTTCTCCTTGATAGACGCCGTTGGGATGGTAGGCGCTGATCCATTGTGCCCAGCGATGCCAGTGGAGTTTCCCGTCGCGCTTCCGCTCGTGGTTCGGCAAGCTGGGGTCACCGATAAAGAGGAGGTGGGTCTCGTAGCCTTCCTCCGCCAGGGCATCGGCCAGCTCGGTCACCCTTACTCCCAGGCCGCCTGCCTGCGAGTAGATATCCGGCCCCTCGAACGAGAGGATGACGAAGACGGCGTGGTCGGGGTCGATGGTTGAAGCCATGACGCTCTCTCCAACTCGTAGGCAGCCAATTATCCCGGCGAGGGGCCATTTCGGTTACGGGCGAGTCCCGGATGGAGTCTTGGCGATTCGGCATAATTCGGAGGAAGGCTGTCCGCCCGGCCGCGAGGACCGGTGATTGGCGTAGCCGGCCAATCGCTCGCGACCGTTGCCGATATGCTCAGGAGTCGGGCTCTGCCACTCGCTTCAGCCGCGAGAGCAATTCTTCCTGAGTGTCACCGGCAATGTGGGCGAGCGCGGCTTCCAGGGCGGCTTCGCTCGCGTTCGCGATGGCTGCTTGTAGTTGCTCAGTCACCGAGCCGAAGCGTCCTGCCATCGCTACATGCACGGCCGCACGCAAGCCCTCAACTCGCCCCTCGGCTCGGCCCTCGTCTAGCCAATCAGCGATCACACTCGATTCACGCACCAACTCGTTCAACACGGCATTTCTCCCCAGTGCTTCACTGATCGTTCCGCGCGGCTGTCGTATCCCGGCCAACAGCGCCAGGAGAGCCGCCAACTCGCTTCGCTCCTCGCGAGGCAAGGAGGTGGCCGCGATCTGCTCAACCGCCTGCAACACCGCCTCAACCGTACCCTCGCCTATAACGCCGGCCAAAGGCCACAACGGCGGATAGGGCGTTTCCAGTACGCGCTCCGCCGGGATCTCCCATAGCTTGATTACCGTGATGTGATACCGTAGGAGTTCTTCACCCATCCAGTCTAACACGAAGGGTACCTCGAGTACCCCACCTGTCCGGTCCCTGATGTTATGATTGTAGGTAGCATCATGCGTAATACCGTCTGGTACGGCGCGGGGCGCCGGACGAGGCGGCGGGGCCTGCGTCGGAAGACGGCCGCTTCCCATGCGATACCCTGTTCGTCGCGCTTGGCGTCCTTCCGGCAAACGGCATGCCGTTCTCGGATTCCCGGGGAGGCCTGCATCAAGGGGGAAGATCGATGAAAGCGGTGGTGATGGCCGGCGGTGAGGGTTCTCGTCTGCGTCCGCTGACGGTGGGCCGGCCCAAACCGATGGTGCCTCTGGTTAGCCGTCCCGTTATGGAACATATCCTGCTCCTGCTCAAGCAGCATGGGATTAGCGAAGTCGTCGTCACGGTCCAGTACCTGGCCGGAGTAATCCAGAGCTACTTCGGCGACGGCTCGCAGTTAGGGATGCGAATCGAATACACGGTGGAGGATGTGCCGCTCGGCACGGCCGGGAGCGTCAAGCAGGCCCAACATCTGCTGACCGAAACCTTCCTGGTGATCAGCGGTGATGCCCTTACCGATTACGATCTGACCGCCATCATCGAGGAACATCATCGGCGCGGCGCCATGGCGACACTTACCCTGGCCCGCGTGTCCAATCCGCTCGAATATGGCGTGGTGATCACCAACGACGATGGTACGGTGCGCCAGTTCCTCGAAAAGCCGAGTTGGAGCGAAGTGTTCAGCGATACGGTGAACACCGGTATCTACGTCCTCGAACCCAAGGTGCTCAACTATTGCCCCACCTCGCAGTCCTTCGATTTCAGCCAGGATCTCTTCCCCATTCTAATGCGGAACGGCGACCCCATTTATGGTCATATCGCCGAAGGATATTGGTGCGATATCGGTAACCTTGAGGAATATGCCCGCGCCACGCGCGACATACTCGAGGGCACGGTGCGGGTGGTGCCGGCGGGACGTGACATGGGGAACGGCATCTGGATGGGTGAGCGGGTAGATATCGCTCCGGATGCCCGCCTGGTCGGCCCCTTGTGGATCGGCGACGAGGTGAAGGTGGGCCCCGGCGCCGAGATCATCGGTCCCAGTGTGCTCCGCGATAATGTGATCGTGGATCGCCAGGCCACCATCGAGCGCAGCATCCTCTGGCGCTCCTGCTACGTCGGGGAGCGGGCGGAGGTGCGCGGCGCCCTGCTGACCCGGCAGGTCAGCGTGAAGAGTAACACGGTCATCTTCGAAGGTTCGGTGATCGGCGATGCCAGCACGATCGAAGAGGGAGCGATTATCCGGGCCAACGTGAAGATCTGGCCCAACAAGCAGGTCGAGGCCGGCGCGACCGTTTCCAGCAGTATTATCTATGGCCAGCAAGGGCGGCGCTTGTTGTTCGGGCGCAACGGCGTCACCGGGTTGGCGAACATCGATATGACCCCGGAGTTCGCCGCCAAGCTGGGCGCCGCCTACGGCGCCACCCTTCCCATGCATTCCACCGTTTCGGTCAATCGCGATCTCTTCCGCACCTCCCGCATGATCAAGCGCGGCATTGTCTCCGGGCTGTCCTCCGCCGGCGTGAACGTCTGGGATCTGACTTCGTTGCCTCTCCCCGTGGCCCGCTACTTTACCCAGGTTTCCACGGCCCTGGGCGGTGTGCATGTGCGCGTGTCGCTGACCGATCAAAGGATGATCGACGTCAAGCTGATCGATAAGCAGGGCCGCGATGCCGAGCGGAACGTCGAGCGGAAAGTGGAGGGACTCTTCTTCCGCGAGGACTTCCGGCGCGCCCGTCTCGATGAGATCGGTATGATCACCTACGCCGCCGAGTCCGAATGGCGTTATCGCGAGGGCTTCCTGAAGGCGCTGGATGCTCAGGCGATTGGGATCTCCGCTCCTCACCTGGTCATAGACTATGGTCAGGGAGCGACCAGCGGCATGCTGCCCGGTCTGCTCGAGCAATTGGGCTGCAGGGTGGTGGCGATCAACGGCGGCGTCGAGGAGAATCGCCCAATCCAGGCTGCCATGGATCCCACCGAATCGCTCAAGCAACTGCAAGCGATCACCGCCGCGCTGCCTACCGATCTAGGTGTGAGCATGGAGATGAGCGGTGAGCGTATCTCACTGGTCGATGGTCAGGGCCGGTTGATTCCGCATATGACTGCCCTGGCAGCCATCGCCTCCCTGGTCTTCCAGGCCGAAAGCATCACCAGGCCGCCAGGAAGTAGGCCGGTCGTCGCCGTTCCGGTCACGGCGCCCAGTATCCTGGAAACGATCGCCGAGCGGCACGGCGGGTCAATTCTGCGCACCAAGGCCAATAGTCAGGCCATTATGGCGGCTGCGGGAGGCGAGAACGTGGTGTTGGCGGGCGACGGCGACGGCGGCTTGATCTTTCCACGCTTTCATGCCAGTTTCGACGGCATGTTCGCCGTGGCCAAGCTGCTGGAAGTGCTGGCGACGGTCGGCACGTCACTGGGCGCCGCCGTGTCGTCGCTGCCGCACTATTATCAAAGCACCACCAGTGTTACCTGCGCTTGGGAGGTCAAGGGTCGCGTCATGCGCATGCTGAATGAGAATTACCGCGGACAGCGCGGTAAACACGTCGACGGCATCCGCATTGAATTGGGCGAGGATTGGGTGCTGGTGCTGCCTGACGCCGACCGCCCGATCTTTCACATCGTGGCTGAGGCGCGGAGCGAGCAGGCCGCGCGGTCGCTGGCCGAGGAATACGCCTCTGTAGTAAACGGCCTACAACGTTGAACTAGGCAGGGCGG
>JAICHN010000241.1 GCA_025924845.1 Chloroflexota bacterium
CCGGCCGTGACCGTCCCGCCCGCCTTGACCGTGAACTTGCCCAGCGAGCCGCAGGTGAACGTATCGCCGGTCTTGCCGGTAATGGTATGGGTCAACAAGGCATGCATCGCGCACATCGCGGCCTGCCCCTCGCGCGCGAAGCCCCATAAGGCGAATTGCTTGACGCAACCCGACTTCACGTAGGACTCCATTTGCTTGGGATCGCCCAGGCCGGTGACCACGTATTTGCCGCAGACCTTCTCTTGCTGCACCACCTGCGCCGCCGCCGCCACGGCGATCGTGGTCGGGGCGATGATCCCCTTGATCGTCGGGTACTGCTTGAGAGCGCTCTGCGCGTACTTCACGGCGGTAGGCGTGGAGTCGTCCGGCGGATTGATGATCGTGACCAGATGCATCTTCGCGTACTTGGGCTTCTTGAGATCTTGTACGAGCAGTTTGTTCCACTCCACCTGATTGGAGTCGGTGGCCTGCGCGGAGAGGATCACGAAGTCGCCCTTGTAGCCAATCTGCGAACCGAGCATGTCGAGCTGCACCTGGGCGATGAAGGCGGCGCTGGTGCCTTCTACATAGACGGAACGGCCGGCGGGTAGCACGTCGGAGTCGTAGGAGACGACCGTGACCCCGTGCTGTTGCGCCCGCTTGAGGGACGGCGTGACTACCGCCGGATCGTCCGCTGAGATGAAGATCCCCTTATAGCCGCGCGCCACGGAGGAGTCGATGAACTTCACCTGCTCGGTCGCCGAACCCGTGGTCGGTCCACCGTAATCAAGCTTGTAACCAAAGGTTTTGGCGAACTGCGCCGCGCCCTGATCGGCCTGGGTGAACGGCGGAATGCCGGTAAACTTGGGCAGCATAAAGAGCTTGACCGCGGACGCCTGACTGGAGGAGGCGCGGACGTTATACGCGGACGGGAGAAGGAGGACGGCCATTGAAGCAAGCGCCGCGGCTGAGAGGAGACGGTGACGCCCCCTACCCGGAAATATTTTCATACGATATCGCTCCTGTTCTACCCTGGCGGGCGGCAGCGGCCCGAACCCGCCTCTATCACTGCAAGATGTCGGCAATCAGTGCTCGCGTGGGCCGGCTACTGTAACGAGTTGCTCCTCCTTTCTCTCGAGCGGACGGTCTCCCTGTAGCCAGGGTAGCCGGCGGGTCCAGCGGGGCGCCGAATTGATCAGATTCCCGCTGCCGATGGCTACGATGAGAAGAATGCCGATGCTGATCGTTTGCTCCTGGCCGGAAAAGCCCAGAACACCCAGCCCTGCTTCGAGCACGGATAAGAGAACGAGCGCCAGTACGACGCCGGGAATGGTGCCTTTCCCCCCATAGGCGCTGACCCCGCCCAGAATCGCCACGGTCACGGCGGGCAGCACTTGATCGGAGGCCATGTCAGCGCGCGCCGTATCGAAATTACCCAGATAAAAGATGGATGCCAGACCGGCCACGCCGCCCGAAATGGCGAAGAGCGCAATGCGCGTGCGCGTGACCGGAATGCCCGAATACAGCGCCGCCTGCCGGCTCCCCCCGATAGCGAAGACCGCCTTGCCGAAGGTGGTGCCATGAATGATGATGGTCATAATCACGGCGGCGAGCAGGACGGCCGCCGTGGAGATCGGAAATTGGCTGTCGAACAGGTTGCCCTGGCCCAGGGTGCCCAGCGCCTCGGGAAAGCCGGTGATCGCCTTGCCCTGGAGTATGAGGAACGCCACGCCGGCATACGCGCCAAGGGTGCCCAGGGTGATGGCGAGCGACGGCAGTTCCAGCAGGACGGTGAGGCAGCCGTTGATCAGGCCCAGGACTACCCCTAATCCGACCGCGATCGCCGAGGCCCACCAGATGTCCATGCCGTCCTGCCAGAGCAAGGCCATCACGACGCCGCAGAGCGCCAGGGTAGAGGCAATGGAGATATCAATGTCGCCCGCCATGATCACCGGGGCCACGCCGAGGGCCAGAAAGCCCAGCACCGTGGCGCTCAAGGCCATGGTCTGCAAGTTGAAGGGGGTCAGGAAATCACTGGATAAGAGCGCGCTTGCCGCTGTCACCAGCACGATGAGCAGGCAGAGGCCGACCTCCCAGCGCAGGAACCGACGGAGGATTTCCCAAAGTGGAAGCCTCTCTGGAGCGCGCCTCATGTGGTCGATCCTTCCGGCTCCGCCGTGGGCGCGTGCTCGATATACTGGGCCCGCGAGGCCGGCCGCTGCAAGCGGCGAGTGAGCAGCGCGTAGATGACGACCGCGCCCACGATGGCGATGCCTTGCAAGGTTTGCTGCGCGAAAATGGAGATCTTGAGTAGTTGCAGGACGTCGCCGATCTCGCCCAGCAAGAGCGCGCCCAGCGCCGCGCCGACCGGCGTGCCCGACCCGCCGAACAGGCTGACCCCGCCCACCACCGCCGCCGCGATCACGGTCAAATTAAAGCCCGCCCCGGCCGTGGCGTCCACGTTTCCATATTGCGCGGCGTAGAGGAGCCCGCCCAGTCCGGCCAGGGCCCCGCACACGATAAAGGCTTCATAGGTGCGGCGCCGTATGGGGACGGCAATCGTGCGCGCCGCCTCCGGGTTCGATCCCATAGCATAAAGGTCGCGTCCCCACCGCGTCATACGCATGATCAGGCTGAAGATCAGGACGCAGATCGCGGCGATCCAGATGAAACTCTGGATGCCGAGGAACGAGGTCACGTAGAGTTGGGCCAGCCAATGCGGCAGCTGCGACGCGTAGATTTGATTGCCGCCCGAGATGGAAACCTGCAGGCCGCTGTAAATGGAAAGGGTGGCCAGGGTCGCGATAATCGCCGGCATTCGCACGAAATCGACCAGCAGCGCGTTACCCAACCCCATCAGGGCGCCGATCAGCAGCGCGACGAGGACCACGCCGATCGGGCCGAACACGCTCAACTGCCCGATCAGCCCGAGCAGCGCCCCGAATGGCCCGACCAGGCCGACATGACCGACCGCCGCGCCGGTGCCGAAGGCGGCCAGGCCAAGGGTGGCGCCGACACTCAGATCGATCTGCCGGGTCAGCAGGACAAGCGCCTCACCGATCGCTACCACGATCACGGTGGCCGCGTTGTTCAGTGTCTCGGTGATGTTCTCGCCGGTACGGAACGCGGGCAGAGTAATGGTGGCGGCAAGACCGATCAGAATGACGATCGCGAGCAGGCCCGCCTCGCTGGTGCGGGTGAGCTTGCCCAGCCGAGTGCCCAGCGAGGCGCGGTTAGCCGTGCCGGCGATGAGCGCGCTCATGCCGGTATCCCGTCAAGGTCATGCCGGCCGGTCGCGGCGGCCAGAATCCGGGCGCTGTCCACGGGGGAGTCGAAGCGGCCGCTGATCCGGCCCATTCGCATCACCACCAGGCGATCGCTCATCGCCCGCACCTCCTCCATCTCCGAGGATATCAGGATAATACCCACGCCCTCGCGCGCCAACTCGGAGATGACCGCCAACACGTCCGCCTTGGCTCCCACGTCGATCCCGTGGGTCGGCTCGTCCAGGATCAACACTTAAGGTTCCGCCGCCAGCCACTTGCCCAGCACAACTTTTTGCTGGTTGCCGCCCGAGAGGGCGCTCACCAGGCGGTCGCGCCGCCCCGCCTGCAAGCGTACCCGCGTGGCCAGCCGATCAGTGAGGCGATTCATCAGACCGGTCTGAAAGAGGCCGAGCCGCGATAACCGGCGCCAGATTGACATGGTGATGTTCAGGGGGATCGACATGCCCGGTACCAGGCCGTGCAGGAGCCGATTCTCAGGCAGATAAGCCAACCCGCAGCGCGTGGCATGGCGGGGCGAGCGCGGATGGAACGGGAGGCCGGCCAGGAAGATCTGGCCCGCGTCCAGGGAGTCGATGCCGAACAGGGCCTGCGCGACCTCCGTGCGTCCGGCCCCGACCAGGCCGGCAAAGCCCAGGATTTCGCCCGCCCGCAACTGGAACGACACATCCTCGAAGTAGCCTTTGCGCGTCAAGCCGCGCGCCTCCAGGATGAGCGCGCCGGGAGTAGTATGCACTTTGGGATAGAGCGCGGAGATCTCGCGGCCGACCATATGGTGGATCAGATCAGGGATGGTCACCTCGGCGGTCTCCAACTCGACTACCTTGCGCCCATCGCGGAGGACGACCACGCGATCGGTCCAGTCGCGCACCTCGTCCAGCCGGTGGCTGATGAACAGGATGCTCACCCCACGCGCCTTGAGGCTTCCCACGATGGCGCGGAGCGCATCGACTTCACGGGACGAGAGGACAGCGGTCGGCTCGTCCAGAATCAAGACGCGCGCCCCCATGGAGAGCGCCTTGGCGATCTCGACCATCTGCCGGTCGGCCACGCGAAGTCGGTGGACCGGAGTATAGGGATCGATCGGCACGCGTAGTTGCTCGAGGATGTCGCGCGCCCGCTCGTAGATCGAGCCCCAGGCCACGATACCGAATCGTCGCATGACCTGGTGCCCGGCAAAAATGTTCTCCGCGACGTCCAGATCGGGAAACAGCATCGGTTCCTGATACATCGCGGCGATGCGCGCCTCGCGGGCCGCTTGTGGTTTGGCAAAGTGCTGCTCAACGCCCTGGACGAGGATCGTGCCCTGGCTCGGTTGGACCACGCCGGTAAGGATCTTGACCAGGGTGGATTTTCCCGCCCCATTCTCGCCCACCAGGCCGACCACCTCGCCCGGATTGAGCGCGAATGACACACCCTGGAGGGCCTGTACGCCCCCATAGTTATGACCGATATCGCGCAACTCGACCACGGAGGTTGCGCCGCCCACCCCAGTGGCGGCCGAAGGTGTCACCGGATCCTCCGCGCGGTCATCATACTCCCCCGCTCTATGGATTCGCCGGCTGCTCGAGCGCCTCGCGGATCGCGCCCAAAAAGCGCGCCGCCGCCGCGCCGTCCGCGATCCGGTGGTCGGTAGAGAGGGTAAGGTTCAACATGGCGCGCGGCTGCAACTCGTCGCCGACATAGACGGGAGTGCGCCGCACCGCGCCTACAGCCAGGATCGCGGCCTGCGGCGGGTTAATGATCGCCGTGAAGGTATCCACCTTGTACATGCCCAGGTTGCTCACCGTGAAGGTGCCCCCTTCGTAATCCTCGGGGCGGTTCTTGCCGGCGCGCGTGCGCTCCACCAGCGCCGCCGATTCCTGGGCGATCTGGGCCAGTGGCTTGCGGTCCACCTCGTGCAGCACCGGGGTGACCAGGCCATCATCCAATGCTACCGCTATACAGACGTTAATCGCCCGGCGCAGTTCGAGGTGATCGCCCGCGAAGGCCGCGTTGAACGCGGGGAAGGCACGCAGGGCATCGGCCGAGGCCTTGACAATCAGGTCATTGACGGACATCCTGGCCGCGGCCCCGCCGGCCTCGGCGTTGAGCCGCTCGCGGAGCGCCATGGCCTCGGTCATATCCACCTGCATGGTCAGGTAAAAGTGGGGCACCTGCGTTTTGCTCTCCAGCATGCGACGGCCCATGGTCTGATGCAGGCGGCTCAGCGGCAGGTGCTCATCAGCCAATGCCGCTGCCGGGGGAGACGACGAACCCGTGCCGGCAGCGGCAACCGCCGCCAGTATATCCTCGCGGCTGATCTTGCCGCCGGGACCGCTGCCCGTCACCGTGGCCAGGTCGATCCCGTGCTCGTGGGCCAGGCGACGGGCCAGGGGTGAGGCATTCACCGCGCTGGCCGACTCGCCTCGCGCCGGAGCAGAGGCGGCGGCACTCGAGGAGGCCGCCGGCGCGGCGGGTGCGACGGTCGCGGGGGCGGCATTGGTGGGGCGGGGCGTTGAGGCCGCGACGGGCAGGGCCTCGTCGGCCGCGGCCACGATGCCGATCCGCGTGCCCACCGGCACGGTACTGCCCTCCGCCACCTCGATGCGCCGCAATACCCCGGCCGCGAACGCTTCCACCTCGATCACCACTTTATCAGTCTCGATCTCGGCCACGGCCTCACCTTTGCCCACCGTGTCGCCCTCGTGCTTGAGCCAGCGGACCAGCTTTCCTTCGGTCATATCGTAGCCCATCCTGGGCATGAAGATTTCGGTGGCCATCTTTTTTACGAACTCCCAAAGGCGCCGGCGGCAGCCAGATCGGCCCGCTCAGCGGCGCTATAGCCCAACTGATCCAGGATCGCCTCCTGGTCCGCGTTATACGCGGGCGCCCTCGTATAGGTGGGACGGAACCCGGAGAAGGTAAAGGGCATCCCGGTCATCGCCACCTGGCCGAATACCGGGTGGTCGTAGGCCGCCAGCATGTCCCGCGCCGCCAATTCTTCACGGTCGAGCGCCTCGGCGAGGGAACGAACCGGAGCGCTGGGCACCCGGCCGTGTAGGCGCGTCAGCCAGTCCGCCGTGGTGTGTTCGCGGAAGCGCGCGCCAAGAATAGCGGACAACTCCTCGCGGTGCTCACGGCGCGCCGCGAAGCCGGCGAAACGGGGATCCGCCGCGACATCCTGCAATTCCATGGCAACGAGTAAATCCTGGAAGAACTTCTCCTTGGCGCAGGCCACGGCGAGATAGCCGTCGGCCGTTTGCATGAACTGGAAGGGGATCAGGCTGGGATGAGCCGACATGGGGAAGCGCCGCGCCTCAATCCCGGCAGTGAGATACCAGGCCGCCGGATAGGTCAGCAGGCCCAGCGCCATATCATAGAGCGAGGTGTCCACGTCGCGGCCCCGCCCGGTGCGGCCCGCGTCAAAGAGGGCAACCATCAGGGCCAGCGCCGCGCCCAGTCCGGCCGCGTAGTCCGCCAGGGAAAGGCCGCTTTTCACGGGCGGGCCGTCCGGATCCCCGGTGAGCGAGGCCCAGCCTGCCTCGGCCTGCACCAGGGGGTCGTAGCCCGGGCGGGCCGCCTGCTCGCCCTGTCGGCCGTAGGCCGAGAGGGAGACGCAGACGATGGCCGGGTTAATCCGGCCCAGGGCGGCGTAGGTCAGGCCCATCCGCTCGGGCAAGTCGCCGCGCAGGTTATTGAAGACGGCGTGTGATTCACCGACCAGCCGCTCCAGCACGGCCCGGCCGCCTGTACTCTTCAGATCCAGGGCCAGGCTGCGCTTACCCCGATTGAACGACTCGAAGAAGAGGCTATCGGTGCCGCTCTGCCCGGGCGGCACGTACCGCCCGATATCGCCTCCCATGCCGGGATCCTCGATCTTGATCACCTCGGCGCCCATATCGGCCAGGTAGAGCGTGGCATACGGCCCGGCGCCGTACTGCTCGACCGCGACGATACGGACGCCGGCCAGGGGCGCCTGCTCGGCCGGCACGCGCTACTCCCGCACCACGGTTCGCGCCGCCTCGGCGATCCGCGCCGCGCTGGGCACGGCGGCATCCTCCAGGGGCTCGCTGAAGGCAATTGGGAAGTTGGGCATGCTCGCCGCCCGCGGAATGCTGTTCTCGGGCAGGCCCTCCTGAGCCAGCAGACTGATCAGGGTGGCGCCCCAGCCGCCCGCGTGGACCTGCTCCTCGGCGATCACCAGGTGATCAGTGCGCAGCACGCTGTCGCGAATGGTCGCCAGATCCAAGGGCGCCACCCAGCGCAGGTCGATCACTTCCGCCTCGATCCCCTCGGCGGCCAGGGTCTCGGCCGCTTGCAGGGCCCGCTCCACCATCAGCAGGGTAGCCACGATGGTCACGTCGCGGCCGGGGCGCAGAATTGCCGCCTTGCCCACTTCCGGCAAGGGCGCGTCGAGATCGACCGGTCCCTTCCTGGTGTACATCCCCTTGTGCTCGATCAACAGCACCGGGTCGTTGCAACGGATCGCCGCCCGGAGCAGCCCGTAGGCCGAGGCAGGCGTGCCGGCGGCCGCTACCAACAGACCGGGCATCTGCTGGAACCAGGATTCGCCGGTGGCGGAATGCTGAGTGCCGAAGTGCCCGGTGGCGCCGCCGATGGCCCGAACCACCAGAGGCACGGTGGTCTGGCCGCCGGACATGAAGCGAAACTTGGGGATCTCATTGATCATGGCATCGCCCGCGCTTGGCAGAAAGTCCACGAACATAATCTCCACCACGGGACGCATCCCGGTGACGGCCATGC
>JAICHN010000242.1 GCA_025924845.1 Chloroflexota bacterium
CGAAGGATGGCGGCGACGTCCAATCATAGAGCGGATCAAAGCCCCAATTTACCGATGCGGTGCCCACACGGAACATAGTTGTCCGGCCTCCTTTCCAAGGTACCTCACGGATCTGCCCGCGCGATCAGTCATCGCGGCGGCGCGCATCGCCCTCAGGCGCGGACGGATCGCCGCGCCTCGAAACCCATCGCCGTCGACACTGTCCGGGCCGCCTCGCGGACGGCGGCGGCTACCGGAGGCAGGCGATCGCGAGAAAGCCGGCCAACCGGGCCGGAAATACCAATCGCGGCGATGGTCGCGCCGAGGTGGTCGCGCACGGGCGCCGCGAGACAGCGTACTCCGGGGTGTGTCTCCTCATCATCGCAGGCGTACCCTCGTGCCGCCGTACGATGTAATTCGCTGACCAGTGCGTCGAGCGTGGTGATGGTTCGCGCCGTATAGGCGGCGTAGGGACCTGGCCCGAACCGCGCGCGGAGATCAGCGTCGTTCGCGTCGAGCAGGAGCGCCTTGCCTACCGCCGTGCAGTGCGCCGGTTCAGTGGACCCGACCGGGCTGTCCACCCGGAGCACTGCCGTGGTGGTTTCACGAGCGACAAATACCGCGTTCACTCCATCCAGCACTGCCAGATGGGCAGTTTCACCGCCGGCCTCGGCCAGCGAGCGAAGCTGTGGGGCGGCAGCCTCGACCACATCCAGCTTGCGGAGCACCGAGGCGGCGAGGCCAATAACGGCATAACCCAGCGCGTACTTTCTTCCCGGCGCTACTTGCCGGACGAAGCCCTGCCGTTCGAGGGTGGCGAGCAGCCGATAGCTGGAACTGGGATCAACCTCCAGCCGCCCGGCCAGTTCAGTTACCCCAAGCGGTCCCGCGGCCTCGGCCAACATCGTCAACACACGTAAGCCCCGATCCAGCGAGTTAATCATGGGAAAGCGCTCCTTCGACCTTTCGCAAGGTACAACGGCATTGCGCCATAGTCAATGGCCTCTCACTGCTCCTTTTCGCCGTACACGCCGAGCAGTGCTCGCTCCTGGTCTGCCCAGTGGAACTCCCGTTCCGCCGCCGCGCGCGCGCCTATGCGGCAGTGTCGGCGACGCTCCGGATCGGCAGCCAACCGGTTGACCGCTCGGGCGATCGCCTCCGCATCGGCGGTGGGAAGCTCACCCGCGTCGTAATGAGTCACGGCGCGGCGTATCTCGGGCAGGTCGGTGGCCACGACCGCCAGTCCGGCCATGAAGTAGTCGAACAGCTTGGTGGGGGACGACAGATAGTTGTTGAGCGAAGTCGCCACGTAGGGAATAATGCCGATGGTCATCCCGGCCAACGCGTCGACGACCTTCTCGGCCGGCACAGGCTCATGGAGCACTATCCGACCCATCAGAGCCGGATCCTTAGCGCGCGCCTCGAACAGGGCACGGAGCGGCCCGCTGCCCCGAATATAAAGAACCACTCTACGATCGATTCTCGGCATGGCCTCGAGAAGTATTTCCAGCCCGCGCTCCGCGTGTAGTGCGCCGAGATAGATCATGCCGATCTGGTCCGCCGCCTCGCCGATATCAGGGGGCAGCGGTTGGAGCCGTGGACAGTTCATCACCACAGTCGGTCTCACCCTCAGGCGATGTCGCCGCTGGAGTTCGCCGGCCAGGGCTTGGTTTACCGTGATCACCGCGTCCGCCCTTCCGATCAGCCGATGCTCTACCTGACGAAGTATGCCTCGCAAGAGTGGACTGGTCTCCGGCAACATTTCGGGGAAGAGTTCATGCGAATCGTAGATCAGCCGTGCCCCCTGCTTCCGGGCCAGCCACGTGCCCGCCCATAGGGTGTCTAGATCATTGGCATGGATCACATCGGCCGGAATCGCCAGGGCGCTACGCGCCAGCGCCAAGTTCAGCCAGAAGGTGCCGGCCAAGATGCGCGCCTCACGAACCCACTTTGGCGGCGCCCCGCAACGGGGAGCGGCGGACGGGGCGGCAGCCTGAGCGGCGGCCTCCTCCCGCCCTGGTCTACCAAGGACGCGGCGCAGCGCACGCAGCGGGCGAGCGGCCGAGCACCGCAGCACCGCGGCCCCGCCTACGGTCGAGGCGGTGGCTCCAGCGCCGAGCGGAATGCAGACAATGGTGACGGCATAGCCGGCATCGACCAACGAACGAGCCGTCTTGGTGACCCTGGGGTCATAGACCGGCTCCCCTATCAGCAACATGGTCACGGCGGGGCGTCGGCCCGAAGCGTGCCGCGCCATCAGGGTGCCGACCCGGCCAGAGCCGCGCCCAAGACGTCTCGATACAGCCGGAAAAGCCGCGTCCTGGGCTGAGCGGCTACGTTCAAGTTTGACGCTCCGACTTGAGTCGCGGAGTCGTAATTGAGGATGGTAGCCTGGAGGCGGCGCTGAGCGGGTGAAGGAGGCGTACCTGCGCGGCAGGCAACGACGGCATCGATGCGCCATAGCAAGCAATACTCGAGCAAAGCGCTCAATCTCAGTGGCGCGGCACGGCGCGCCTCGCCTGCGAACTCCGGCTGGTAGATCAGAAACGCTCGGTTGAGGGACGCGGCCAGGGCCGCGGCAAGCAGGGCTCGCCGGCCGACCGCATGATACAGCGCCGCCCGTTGGTACAGGCTGCCGCTGAACAGATGACGTAGGCCCGGCGCTTCCATCCCAGCTCGGGCCGATCCGATGTGCCACCGGACCGAGCGCTCAGCATCTTGGGAGGTAGGGGCCGGAGTGCTGATGCCGGCGGTGGCCGGTCCGATCGTGGCTTGTTCCGTGTCGGCGGGGCCGGCATCAAAGCCGGAGGTCTCCGATGCGACCGCGAGCTGAGTAAAAGGTCCGCTGAACATCGCTTGAGGGCTCGGAGGGAGGTCGAGGCATTGTGGCCATTCCCCAACCAGGCAGATCCGCCCGCTCCGCGGTGCGGCGGCGGTCAGATGCAGGCGAGCGGCGAGGGCGCGCGGCCCCGCCCGCAGGCGCAGCAGCGCCTCGGTGACCACGGTCAGGCTGAGCCAGGGGATCAAGGGCAGGCGATAAAGAGAGGCGTGATTCCGGTAGATCCGCGAGCGCACGGCGAGAACTTGTCGGAAGGTGAGGGCGTTGCGGTTGCCGGCACTGTGCTGCCGATAGTGGAAAAGTATCTCGGGAATCGCGACGGCGCGACGGTCGCGCTGTGCCAGGGAAAGGAAGAAGTCCCAGTCCTCCACGCCGCCGGCCATGGTGGTGGGGAAACCGCCTACCTCGTCGAAGGCCGAGCGGCGGACCAACGCGGTGGCGGAAATGTACGGGCGCAGGCGGAGTCGGCGCGCACTGTAGGGCAAGGCCGGTAAGGAGCGTCTGCGTGCCCCGAACATTCTGTAGGCGGTATAAACATAGGCAGCGTCTGCATGCTCTCGCAAGCGGGGCACGGTGCGTTCGAGGAAATAAGGATCCAGGCGGTCATCGGCGCTGAGCACCACAAAATACTCTCCGACACTGGCCCGAATTCCGGCGTTGAACGTTGCCACGGCGCCCTGGTTGGATTGCTCGATTAGCCGTACGCCGGGAAAGGCCGCCAGGGTGCGGGCAACATCGAGCGAATCGTCGGTAGAACCATCGTCGACAATCAGGATCTCGGCGGCGGGTAAAGTCTGTGACAGGGCACTTTCCACTGCTTCGGCAAGGAAACGGCCATAGTTATAGCAGGGAATAATAATGCTCACGCGCGCTTGGGCGGTATTCGACCCCATCCCGGTTTCGCCGTTCCCGCGCACCTATTGGAACAGCCTGGCATGCTTCAAGGTATAGCGAAGGTTCTTGGTACGCTCCCCGATCACCCGGGCAGGCACGCCGCCTACGATGGAGTACGGCGACACATCTTTGGTGACCACGGCGCCGGCCGCCACCACGGCGCCTCGGCCAATGCGCACTCCGGGTAGAATCATCGAACGTGTAGCGAGGTAGGCGTAGTCCTCGATAATGACCGACCCCCCGGCCACGGCGAAGGTCGGGCTTTGCACATCGTGCTCCATCGTAAAGATGTTGACTTCTCCCGCCACGTTGACGTTGTTGCCGATCTCCAGTCCGGCTCGGCCATCGAGAAAAGCATCGTTGCCGATAATCGTGTTGCGGCCGATGCGAATCCCCTCCGGGTAAAAGAAGCGCGCCCGCCAATGGATGCTTGAATGCCTGCCGATCTTTATGTGGAGCACGGTCTTGTAAAAGAGCAAGCGCACGGTATGGGACGGCACCCAGCCGATCAGCGTCGCCAAATAGAGGCGAAAGTCCCTCCAGACCTTGCCCGGCACCGAGCGAATCATCCCTGCTCCTTAGCGAGCGTACGGCCACGGCTGTGTGTTGGGCAGGAAGTCGTCATCCCTTGTGGGGAACTGTCCGCCGTCTAGGCGCCGTGCGCATCCGATTATACCAGCGTTACCGCCGGTGTAATGGGCCGTCAATCTCAAACGCACCTTGAACGCAGGCCGGCACCAGGCGCGGACCAATCGGACCGATCAGTCCACCATTGGAGAGCACCTAGGCGGTTGAGAGGAGCCACAGCTGAACTGCTTCACTGCGGGCGCGCCTACGAGGCGATGCGTTGTTCGTCTCGGGTGAGCACCCAGCGCAGGCTATCCATCTGCGCCAGCAGAGACCGCCTTCGCTCGTTGCGCGCCGCCAGGCGCTCAAGCGCATCGCGCCAGCCGGTATCGCCTATTTTGACCTGAAGGCCCAGGTAAGCAATTTCCTCGCTGAGCTGTTGCAGTTCACACTCGCCCTCACGCAAGCGATCCTGCACTTCATCCTCGCAGCGCACGCTTCTCACCCCGTTCCCGCACCGGCGCCGGCTTCTCCAACGGTTCCAGAATACGACAGGCGCGACGGATGGCTAACAAGAGAAAAAGCCAGTCTTCTCTGTGCCAGGGCTGCCGCCCATCGATGGTAATCGAACACAACATCCGCACCACCTCGTCGTCGAGGGCGAACTCATCCGCCAGTTCACGCAGCGCCGTCGGCACCAGTGCCTCATCAGCCGCGAAGGCATGGCCGCCCAATAGGCTGTGCAGATCCATGGACAACGCTTCGGCAAGCCGGCGCAGAGTGGGGAGCGAGGGATCTTCTTGATGCCCACGCTCAACCTGAGAAATATAGGATGTGCTGACGCCCGCCGCTTTGGCAACGGCCTTGGCCGTCATCCCCAGGGCTTTGCGGCGTTTGCGCACCCGTTCGCCAAGACTCCCCGCCAACTCTTTTGCCATGCACGTAGACTAGCACAAACTGCACCCCAAGTAAACCCCGATCTACTGCGGCTGGATTTTACTCAGGATGACGCGAGTTTCGCGGTCATTTCCCGGCGAACCAACCCAAAATGAACTGCCAGGGAAATCGGAAGGGTGTATACTCGAAGTACCGGAACGTAACGGACCATGCATTCATGTCGATCATTACACGAACCGCGGGAAGGAACCTCAATCATGATTTTCGGCCATGTGCCCGAGTTGATTTTATTGCTCGTGGTCCTCGTGCTCATCTTTGGGCCGGGCAAGCTGCCCTCGCTTGGGAGCGCGATTGGCAAAACCATTCGCGGCTTCAAGGAAGAGACAGAGGGATTGCACTCGGGTTCGAAGGATAAGGTATTGCCGGAAGGTGAGCGCCCGCGCCAGGGGTGATCGAAGCCACATGCTGCTTGATCGCACCGCACTGAGGACTCCTACACCCCGTGATGCCGAAGCCGCATGACGGACGATAGTGTCTTCTCGGCGCCTCCCCTGGTGGGGTCGCGCCGACTTATCGATCGACCCGAGGATCTCTTGGCGCTGGTCGCCCAACTCTCGGCCGTTCGCGTCATTGGTGTCGACGTAGAGGCGGGAACGCCGCCCCGAGAGCGTCACCCGCGTTTTGCCCTCCTTCAGATCGCGATCGAAGGGGCGGCGTTTGCTATCGACCCTCTACGGATCAGAGATCTCTCGCCTCTCGCTCAGATAATGTCGTCGGAGCACATACTCAAGGTGTTTCACGGCATTGGTTTGGATCGCGACATGCTGGAGAGCGCCCAATTGCCGCTACTCAAGGTGTGCGATTTGAGTGATCTGGCCCGGTCCGCATATGGGAAGGGCGAAGCAAGCCTCGCCGCGCTGGCCAGGCGGGCTTTCGGGATCGGCATGGATAAGTCATTGCAAAGAAGTGACTGGCTGCACAGACCGCTTAGTCTTCCCTTACTTGCCTACGCCTGGCGGGATGCCGAACTTACCTTGGGGCTCTACCACTGGGCAGCCGTACGGCACGCCGGGTTGGTCGCCCTGCATACAGTAGTCGAATCACGGCCAGTAGTATCGGAGCGTTTGCCGGCCTGGTTACGCACCGCACTGGGGGGGAGCCGTCAGCCGGTCACCGAACTATTGAGCCTGGAGAATCTAGAGGTCGAACGGGACACGGAGCACATTCTTGGCGCGATGGAAACCGCTTTCCAAACGGTCACCGATCCTCGGCTGCGCGCTCGACTGCCTCGGATAGCGGGTGACCTCGACTTGTACGAAATCGTCCCCGCCCTCCTGCAATCGCTGAGGGCCCAGCCCGCGAACGAGCGAGCTGCCGCCGCGCGTGCTCTGGCCAGGCTCGGCGAGCAGAGCGCCGAGGATGCCATCCGTTGCTTGCTCGAGGACGACACGGCGGAGGTGCGCGAGGCCGCTGCCGAAGCGCTGGAGCTACTGCCCCTTCGCGTGCCACCTGAAGCAGCCGAGGTGTGAGCCGCCCCAAATGCCCGACTCCCCGGCATGGCCGGGTACCATGGTTCAGATCCAGGGACACGCGGCGACCGTATAATCAAATAGGCGGATACCTGGGCAAGCCCAGCGATATCAGGATTGCTCTGTAACGGGTGGCCTGCTCAGTGCTATGATAAAGAGCACGGCTCGAACGGTTGCCTGAACCGCCGGGGTAAGCACGGATCATGGAAAGAGGAAGAGCGTGGCTAAGCTTGATCTATTGAACGCGGATCAGTTCGCGACTCGAGTGCTGAAGGCCGAGGGCGCGGTACTGGTCGACTTTTACGCGGATTGGTGTGGGCCATGCCGCATGCTGGCGCCCATCCTTGAGGATCTGTCCGTCGAGTTTGCGGGCCGCCTGAGCGTGGTTAAGCTTGATGTCGATGCAAACCCCGAGATCGCGGGAACGTTCGGTGTGCAGAGCCTTCCGACCCTACTGCTGTTCCGCAATGGAGCGCCAATTCAGCGGTTGGTGGGAGCAATGCCCAAGGCCCCTCTTAAGGCCAAGTTGGAGCAGGCATTGTCGGCGGCGGTCGCCTAGACAACGGATAATTACGGTTGGCCCGTGGCGGGCGATGGTGAGGAGAGTTCGCTCTCTTCACCATTTTTTGTGATAGTCGAGGTGGTTTGATCGGGGGCGACGATGGCTGAAGCGCGCGTTTCATCCGCGGAGTTGGCGGCGAGGCTACGTGTCAATGTCCGGTTGGCGGGGATTCCGGTCACCGACGACGACCTCGCCGAAGTGGCGGCGCGTGGCTACCTTCAGACGGTCGAGAAATTCGAGCGCGTCCTGGAGTCGGTATCAGCGGATTTGCTGCCGGACAACGGGGCAGCGGGCGCCATTGCCGAAGGCGCGCGCGCCGAATCATTCGCTTCAGAGCTTCAGGCACCCGACCCTTCCCCCGCTCCCGCCCCTCGTCCACCGGGGCACCACGATGCTGAACCATTGGCCTTTGCCTCACTGCGGGAGGTCGCGGCGCTGCTGCGCCGGCGCGATGTGTCCGCCGCGGAACTGACCGACCTGTCCCTGCGCCGGATCGAGCGCTTCGACGGCGCCCTGAACGCCTTTCAATTGGTAACTGCCGATCAGGCCCGCGAAGCGGCCGGAACCGCGGATCGCGAGATTGGCGCGGGACACTACCGCGGCGCCTTACATGGCGTTCCCGTTGCCGTGAAGGACCTTTTCGCCATGCAGGGAACTCCAACCTATGCCGGTTCGCTGCACG
>JAICHN010000243.1 GCA_025924845.1 Chloroflexota bacterium
CCGCCGCCGCGGCCCCCCTCGGTCGTCTTGTGGGCTGCGGGGCCCTACCCCGCCGGGGGGCCCCCCCCTCCCCCACGTCCTGTGCCCCAACCCGGATGTTTCTTCACACCTCAGGGTACGTCTCCGCGGCCGTAATTGCCGGCGAGGCATTGGGAACGACCAGCATGTCCGGTTCCGACTCGCGCCCATTCGCGGACGGTCGCGTGGCCCGGCCCAACAATGCGCCCAGCGCCAGCGCGACCAGGCAGCCCGCCAGCGGGTGGCGCCGTATCTGTGTTTGCAACTGATCGCCGGTGCGGCGGGCGGTCAGGCGCGCCTCCATGGCCTTTTCGTTCCACGTCCCCGCCGGTCCCTGCTCGCCGGCCGCGGCCAATGAGGACCGATCCGTCAGGTCGTCGGCTGCTCCAGGCTCGCGAATGGTTCGGACCTTGCTCACTACGCGCCGAGCCTGCTGAGAGGCGCCCTCCTTGATCGTGGTCGTCCGCTCGCCGAGCGTCCGCGCCAGGCGCTGCACGTTCTCGTCCGCCGCCGACACCGCGGATTCCACTCGACCGATGGTGGCGGCCCGGGCCGCGTCTTGCGCTTGCCGCTTCAAGGTCCGCGGATCGAGTTTTTCCTGGATGGCGTCGATGGTCTCCGCCATATTGGCTCGTGTCCGCTCTATTTGTTCGCCCAGTTCATGCGGGTCCCTATTGCCCGTCGCGGCGGCATCCAGATCGTGCTTAGACTCTTCAGCGGCGGCCTTCGCGCGGATGGCGGCTGACGTGGTAGGGGTCTCAACTCGCCGTTTGTCGCTCACTTCGCCTGCTCCTTGGCCCAGCGTACATCCTCCTTAACCGTTTGGATGGTCTGCTGAGGCACCGGATTCCCCTCGCCGTGCTTGAGGCCGTTCAGGCCCTTCATGGCCAGGAACCCACCAACAGCCACGACCACCACGCCTACAATCAAGGCCGAGAGCCACCAGGGGAGGGCCAGCGCAATCGCAATGATTATAGTGGCAATTAGGGCCAGGAGCCCGGCATAAGCAAGTAATCCGCCGACGACGATGAAGCCGACGTCCTTCCCGGCGCTGACCGCCTTTTGCCGGAACTCCGTCTTCGCCAGCGTCACCTCTTGTCGGATCAGGGTAGTTGTCTCGCTAGCCAGTTCATTGAACAATTCGCCAAGGGAGCGAGTGTCGCTTTCAGGCGCCACCCGCAAGTCACGTGCCATGGTGTTTCCCCCTTCTCAGCTTCTCTGTCGCGCCCCCCGACAGGCACGGCCGCCGTACTCAGCATCGCACCGAACACGAGACGCCGCACCGGTCGAATTGAGGATGCCGCGGGGAAGTTGGGACTAGGCGGAGCGATGGCGGCTTAAGCCGAGCCTATTGCACCCTGAACAACGGGGTATCGCGGGGCTCTCGTCCCTCGCTCGGCTGCTCCGTTACCTCGACGAACTCGTGCCGCACGGTGGCCCGCGGTTCCTGCTCCTCCCACAGGCGCTCCTTGTGGATCCGGATGTATTCTTTGACGACCGCCCGCTTCTCGATGAAGATCTTCTCCTCCATTACGGGAAGGATCAATTCATCGGGACCAGGCGGCGTGGTCGCGTCATAGTCCTCCGGGGCGATATGCTCGATGACCGCTTCCTCGCGATAGACCCGAACGGTCAGGTGTCGCTCGACGGTTTCCACACCCTTATGCACATGGACGTTGCCCAGCGTGATCGGCTGTTTTCGCACGTCGAGTTCCTCGGTGTGGACCGGTAGGCGGATCGTCTCCTGCTCGAACGCCGAAGCCGCCTCCTTTTGAACTGGATTCGACGCCGCGTCCCACTCAGCGGCGGGCTGTACCCCGGCAAGCCAACTTTCCAGCACGGCCGATGAGACATCCAGTTCTACCGCGGGCTGCCCATCCCGAACCGTCACCGTTCTAATAAAGGTCGCGGGCACCCGGTAGCACCGTACGCCATCGTGTGAGCGTACCACCAGGACACCCTCGGCCGGCTCATCGTTCAGGACCGGCTCGGCTTGTCCCTCGACGATGCCGATCACCCCATCGGTGCCGTAGACCATGGTGCCGGGGTCGATCCCCTCAATAGTGTTCATCGGAGCACTCCTCACACTCCAGCCTCTATTTAGCCTATACGCCCAAGAGGGACCGGACATCGGCCGAATGTCATCTTATGAGTGAAGGAAGGACTAGGCCCCGTATACAAAAAGGTCGAAGAGCACCGCACAGGCTAGTCGATGAACAGCTGGATTGAGGATATCCTTGCTGCCGCTGCCGCGAAGGCATCCGCATAGCGACCCGAATGAAACCCGGCAGGAAGTTGCCGGCTCCGTGAAGAAACCGGCCGGCACGCCCTCATGAACGAGGGTCAGCGGGGGGCACCTCGGGTGGGATATGAACTGCACGAATCTGATCCGTCTCTTCCTCTATCCGCAGCACAAGTTGTGCCGCGAGATCGTGCAGTTCCTGCCAGGTTGCCGCGGGCAATGGAATACCGGTGTGACCGCGCTGCCGCCGTGCCTCCGCTGCCGGATCGCCAGGCAGGAGCACTCCGGCCGATCCAGGCGCCGGCTGGGAGGCGCCGACCACGGCGGCGAAGCGCGTCGCGTAGTCCACGATTTGGGCAAGGGGCTGGAACGCCGCGATGTTGAAGGCGACCATCAATGTGCCGTTGCCGGAATCATATTCCGGCAGGCAAGACGGCGCGGCGCCGGAAAGGGCGCCCGCCAGGAACTCGACCATTACGCCCATCGCGTACCCCTTGTACTCCCCGAACGGGAGCAGCGCGCCACCGCTGAAAAAGTCATCGGGCGAGATGGAAGGATGTCCCGCGGCATCAAGGAGTACCCCCGGCTTGATCGTCTGGCCCCTGGCCCGGGCCACCTCCAGTTTCCCGCCGGCTAAGACCGATGTGGCGAAGTCCAGCAGGAGAGGATGCTCGGGGTCGGCGGTGGGCGCGGCCCAGGCGAGCGGGTTCGTGCCCAGGCGCCGCTCCCAGCCACCGTAGGGCGCCACCGTCGGTCCCGCGTTGCAGAGCGCAATCCCCATCATGCCGGCGCGAGTCATGGTCTCCACGTACTCGCCGACCCGGCCGATATGATTGCAGCGCTGGATGGTGACCGCGCCGACACCGAACTCCGTGGCCAGGGCAATGGCCGTCTCCGCGGCAAGCCGCGCCGCGGGCTGCCCCCAGCCCCAGCGGCCGTCAACCGTCGCGGTGGCCTGCTGACGGCCGCTCACCTCGGCTCGCTCCGCCGGCTTGATGTGCCCGGCGCGGATGGAGTTGACATAGGTCGGTAAGCGCATTACTCCGTGCGAATCGTAGCCGGCAAGGTTCGCGCCTACCAAAGACTCAGCCACCACCTGGGCCAGATCATGCGGCGTGCCCGCTGCCGCGAGGAGCGCATCGGCGATACGCTGCAGCGCTTGGGCCGTGATCTGCTTCTCGGTTCCCGGCATCATTCGATGTCTGCTCCCACGCTACAACCAGCCGCACCGGAGCGGCTGCCCTCGGAAATCTCCCGTCCCGCCCTAATTACCGTGCTGCGGGTTTCCTGCCGGCCCACCTGCCGCGCCAGGTCGTCGAAGATTTGGCTGCTTTGGGTGATGCTGTTGCGAATACCCGCGCGGTCCATGACCGTTGGGACGCCTCCAGAGAGGGTATCAGGAGATTGCCGCTCCCGCCCGTCCGATGATGGGTCGTGTACGTTGCCGAGCGTGATACACTTTCCCGCCCATAGGCTGGCGGATGCTGGTGCGGTAAGCGACCGGCGCCGGCACCGACACGCCAGGTCCCACGCCTGAGGGGAGGTTCACCATGCACGAAGGGGAGTTGGCCCCGAAGGACCAACTCCCCTTTCGCGTCCTGAGTCACTAACCGCGTCGCTTGTGCCGCGAGTTTCCTTACGGTCTGCCTGGAGCGCCTCGCCTTGCGGCTGAACACCCCACCCGGTCCGGCGCTTACGCGCTTTCCCGGTGGCGAGCTATAAGTCACTCCGAAACTCTGTACCGTCCTCTCCGCGATTGGAATGAGCAAGACGGTGGGTTGCCTCGTGCGGCGCCGTGCTTGGTCGGGTTCGATGTGACACGCGGTATTCCGATGCGTCCTCATGTCACGCTCTGTCGGCGGTGTCCAGTCGTCGCGCCTGCCGGCTGCCGGATTGCTCCAACCCCCAGTCTGCGTGTCGTCTAAACACTGGTGCGGATCTCGTGCCTCCTACGCGAACTCGGTGGTGTTTCTCAGGTAAGAGCAACTTTAGCACTGGCCGGCGGCAATGGTAAGGGAGTTGTCCACACATTCCATGTTTGGACGAGGATTGGCTTGGCAGGGTAAATCAATTAACCCCCGAAGAGGAGTGCATGTCTCCCGCACGGCTGTGCTGCCACTTGCGCGGGCACGAACATCGCCTGTATCCTGCGCACGCGACCGCGCCACGACGAACTCCCGCATCGGCTGTAGAGCACGCATCGGCGGACATGACGGCAACTCTGTCGCTTTATGATGCGCGTTGGAGATCAAGGAAGCAAATCGCGTGCCTGTCTTGACGACGCTGCTCCCCCAACGCGCCTACCGCTGGAACTTTGTGATGATGGGGCTGGATTACAGCCTCTTTTTGCTGGCGCTCAGCTTCGCGTCGGCCTACGGCGTGCTGCCCCTCTTCGTGCATCATCTCACCGCCTCGAACCTCTTCCTGGGCCTGATCGCCACCGTCCGCGCGATCGGCACGTCGCTGCCTCCTATCCTCGTGGCGCCGTACACGGAGCGATTGCGCCGCAAGAAGCCGTTCTTGCTCGTCCTGACGACCTTCGAGCGCCTCCCTTACCTGGTGCTCGCCATCGTAACGCCGCTGCTGGCCGGCAGCCGGCCGACCCTGCTGCTCTGGACTTTCTTCGCCCTGATCGGGATCGGAACGTGGTTTGGCGGTCTTGGCCTGCCTGCCTGGCTTGACTTGATGGCGCGCATGCTCCCAGCCGACTGGCGAGGCCGCTTTTTCGGGTTTGCGGCGGCCGTGGGCGGTTTGATCAGTGTCGCGGGCGCCGCCGGCGCGGCGCTCCTGCTGCGGCACTTCGCCTGGCCGAACAACTTCGCGATCTGCTTCGCCTGCACCTCCGCCTGTCTCATCGTCTCCTTCATCTTTATCGCATCCTGCCGAGAGCCGGCGCCGACCGAGGCGCCCCCCACAACTACCAACGCGGGCTATTGGCGCCGGTTGCCCGATATTGTCCGCGCCGATCGCAACTTTGCGCGCTACCTGGTGGCGGCCGCCCTGATCAGTGCCTCCGGCATGGCGGTCTCGTTCTACACTATCGATGCCAAGCGTACGCTGCACCTCGCCGATGCCGGCGCCGGCTTGTATGCCGTCGTGCTTCTGGCCTCGGCCACGCTGGGAAATGTACTATGGGGCTATCTGGGCGACCATATTGGTCATAAACGCGTGGTCGAGGGCGGCGCACTCTGTACGGCAGCCGCCGCGCTTATCGCTCTATCGGCACGCGGGCCGGGCATCGGTATTGCGGCCTACGGTTTGGTGTTCGTGCTGGTGGGGCTCGCCACCAGCGGCATCCAGTTAGCCTCACTCACTTTCGTCATCGATTTCGCCCCGGTTGCCCAACGTCCAACCTACGTGGGTCTGGTCAATCTGGCCATTGTCCCGTTCGCGGCGGGCGCGCCGCTGGTAGGCGGTCTTATCGCCGATCATTTCGGCTATCCCATCGTGTTCGTCCTTAGCGCGGGGTTCGCCTTCGCGGGCACGTTCATCGTCCGGCGCCACATCATCGATCCGCGCATGCAGGCACGAGGGGGACACGTCGAATAGATCCGCTCCACCATACTGGTGCTCAGGCCCGCGCCGAGCGCATGATCGCGCGTACCGGCTCCGCCTCCTCAAAGCGCCGGCGCATCGCCCCATCGGGCAGCGCCCCCATGATGCGCTCGACCGCGGCGCGAGCTTCCGTCGGCAGTGCGTCGTTCCCGTCGATAGCGAGCAGGGCGGCGGCGGCGCGGAGGAACATGGCTGGATCGCCGGTCCCGCGCGCTCGCGCCACCGCGGCCCGCAGTTGGCCGAGCGCCTGGCGCGTGTGCCCCCGTGCGGCCAGAGCCTGAGCGCGGACCTGCAGGCCAGCGACCTCGTACTTGATCCGACCATGTTTCCGGCTCCGCGCGATGACCTGCTCGGCAAGCTGCAACGCATGCTCATGGTTGCCGCGGGCCAGCGCGATCTCCGCCTGGGCCTGGATGAAGCGCAGGTTCCAGAGCCAGCCGTGCGCGCCCCGCGCGTTGGCCACGCCCATGGCCACCTCGTCCACCAACCCTTCGGCGCGACCGAGGTCACCGCGGCGGGCGAAATTTAATAAGAGGTCGATCCCCCCGCTCACCAGGGGATGGCGGAAGTACCGCGCTGAGTGACTGAGTTCGCGCGCCTCCTGGGCCAGCGCCTCGGCGCCGCCAAAGTCAAACACATCAAGGTGCAGCCCACCGCGCATCAAGGTCGAGCGAGCGAGCCAGTCGATTGCGCCCTGTTCACGGCTCTCGTGCTGCCCCTCGGTAAATACATGCAACGCCTCGGCATAGCGCCCACTGCCCATCAGAGAGCACCCGAGGTCGCCTTGAGCGCGAGCCACGGTCGAGGTGTCATATGCCTCGCGGCCCAGCGCTATCGCCTCGCGGGCAAGCAGGATCGCTTGGTCGAAATCGGCCAGCCAGTAGTGCATGAGCGCGGCGAACTGGGCCCCAGGGGCTAAGCTGCCGGCATGACGACCGGCGGCCCGCGTGGCCGCCCGGTGATAGCGGGCTATGCCGGTGTGCAACTGGCCCTCGGCGCTGTCGGCGATGACCTGGCCACTCAGAGCGCCGATGGCCAGATCCTCGCGCCCAAACCCCTCGGCCAGGGAGAGGGCTTCGTTCGCGTATCGTCGGATGCTTGCGGCGTCGGAAAAACCCCAGTTGGAGACTTTTGCCATTTCGATCAGTATCTCGGCGCGGAGTTCGCCTCGCTCCGGTGGCACGCGCGCCAGGGCGGCTTGCATCTCCTCACGCGCCTCCACCCAGTGCGTCATGTGAGACAGGACCGCGGCGCGGCGGGTGTGCAGGTCGCCAAGGAGGTCGTCCCGGTCGACCCGTCGGGCCAACTCAATCGCCTGGGCCAGCCATCCTGCCTCCTCCTGGTAGGCGGCCGCCCCGCGCGCCCGTTCCGCCGCTTTGGCCAGGTAGGGCAGCGCCTGTTCCGGCTGGTCACCGCGGGCGAGGTGGTAGGCCAGTGCCTCCACGGGCGGCGGTCCTGTCCGCGCTTGCAGCCCGCGGGCGGTGTCCCGGTGCAGCAGCAGGCGCCGTGCCGCGCCGAGATCGGCCTCCACCACCTCACGGATGACATCGTGGGTGAAACGGTAGGCGGCTTCGCCCTCTTCCGCCAACAGCTGCGCCTGGCAGGCGGCATCCAGCGCGTCGAGCACCTCGAGCTCGGGCCGCGCCGCAACCGTCCGCAGGAGATCATAGCGAGCATGGCGGCCGATCACCGCCGCGATTCCCAGCACCTGCCGCGCCGCCTCGGGCAAGACTGTGATCCGCTGACGGACACTCTGCATCACGTCCCAGGGTACGGCGTCGGGTGTGCCGTCCTCCTCGGCCTGGCGCAAGCCCAGAGCGCAACTCACCAAGAAGAATGGGACCCCACCCGCGCGTTGCAGCACCTGGGCGCGTAGGGCAGGCGCCGGCAGGTCGCCGGCGAGCAGTTCGTCAAGCAACCGGGCCGCCTCCTCGGGGGCCAGCGGGCTGAGCAGGCGCCGCGTGGCCAGCCGGGCGTTAGTGACCTCGGTCAGGGTGGCGGCGAGGGACGCCCCGGGTGGAACCTCTGTGTCGCGATAGGCGCCGATGAGGCGCAGCGGTACCTCGTGGGCGGCGCGGACCAGCGCCGCCAGCAGATCGAGGGAATCCGCCCCCGCCCACTGCAAGTCGTCC
>JAICHN010000244.1 GCA_025924845.1 Chloroflexota bacterium
CGGCCATGGCGAACTGGCGGTGGTGGGCGTCCTATGTACCCTGGCATCGGTGTACTACTACCTGCGCGTGGTGCTGTATATGTACTTCCGTGCTCCCGGTAAGTTTGCCTTGCCCTTTGATGTGCCTCCCGCACTGTGGACCGCGCTGATCATTTCGGCGACCGGGGTCGTCGTACTGGGCTTTTGGCCGAGCGGCGTGCTTACTTTGGCGCAACATGCATTACTGGTACACTGAGGGCGAGGTTCGTTCGCGTTACCCTCATGAGGCGACATGTCTACCCATTCGGGTGATGGAAGCCTTGCGGTTAACGCTTACAATGATGGTGACGGCGCGGAACCTCCCGGCCGGTTAGGAGTAGTTACCATGATTCTTCCCACATTGCTTGCCGGGCTGATTGGTGCCATTATCGTGGTTCGATCCAAGCCCAAAGTGTCTCTTGTCCCGGCCAGAGTGCGGCGCGACGATCGGCGCCGTCGATAATCGGGCCACCACTTCTCGTGGCTCATCATACATTGCTTCGGCCGCAAAAGCCCGCCAATAACCGGCGGGCTTTGCTTATGTGTTTGAGGATTATGGTGTTTTCGCCCAAGAATGGTACGATCAAGGTAGGCGATCTCAACCAACGCCGCGGTGATGCCGCGAGGAGTCGATTCTATGAGTACCGCCCCCGGCACGGTGGCAAAGGCGTTTCTGGATGCCTTGCCTAGCCTGGACTATAACAAGCTGATCGGAGAGGCTCGGCGCCAGTTCGGCATCGTGGTGATCGGTGACGGCGAGGCGGCACGTCGCCTTATCGCCTTGCTTCGCGGCTCAGGACCGATTCCCGCCGACGCCAAGCTCGAACTGTGGCACCACCAGCCGGGGAGTCCGCCGCCCATTCCGGTGGGGAAGACCGAGTTGGCGATTATTCTTCCCGTCAATGAGGCGCATCTGGCTCAGGCGAAAGAGACGTTTCCCGCCGTGCAGCCGCTGCCTATAGTGCTGGAGGGCAGCGAAGCGCCGGGAGGACTGCCGCGGCCGATCACCGTGAAATCTCTTGACGAGGAGATTTTCCGCGCCGTGATCATACCCGAGGTGATCGACCGGCTCTGGGAGCGGCGCCTGGCCATTGGCCGCGCCATGCCCGCGACACGAGAGCAGATCGCCAGACGGATGATCTTGAAGGCGGCACGCGACATGCGCGTGGTGCTCGGTTCGGTGGCCGGCGCGGGCAGTGGCCGCACCGGCGTACCCACCGCCGCCACCGCGCAACTACTGCTGCATCAGGCAACGCTGGTAGTGGGCCTGGCTGCCGTATACGGCGAAAGTCTCGACGATAAAGCCTACATTTTCCGCCGGGTAGCCCCAAAGCTCGCCCCGACCTTCTTGCTCGATGGGGCGGAAGCGGGTCTCACCCGCCTGGCCGACGCGGCGGGGAAGGGCAATGACAAGCTCGGTAAGCTCTATGGGCCAATGACGGCGTACGTGGCGCGGCCCACGCTCAGCGCGGGCAGTACCTTACTTGCCGGACTGGTAGCCAGAAGGATATTTCGGGGCAGTGCGCTGCCCAGCCCGTTCGGCCGCGTGGTCGCGCGCGCCCGCACCCTGGGAATGCAGGCCGCCGCCGAAGCCGAGCAGGGCGCGGTGATCGCGGTTGGGGCTATAGCGGGCCGTTTTCGCAGGCCGGAGGGCACCGAACCCGCTACCGATCAAAGCAAGCCGACGCCGCTCCACCAAGCGGCGGAAGAGGAGTCGCATTCGGGCAGTGCATCGGGGACATGAGCCTTACCGGCCCAGCCCCGCATGTGCTCATCGTGGGCAGCGCGCCTTCCGATCCTGAGCAGCTGCGCCAATTGCACGAGGAGGCACAGTATTTTATTTGCGCCGATGGTGGGGGTGACGCAGCGCAACGAGCCGGGCTGACGCCCGACCTATTGCTGGGCGATATGGACTCGATCTCCACGGACAACCTGAGCCGTCTGCGCGCCGACGGCGTCCGTGTGGTTGAACATCGGCCGGACAAAGATAAGACCGATATGGAGTTGGCGCTTGACACCGCGTTAGCGCTCGGCGCCACCCGCATCACCATAGCGGGTGCCCTTGGCGGGTCGCGTCTTGACCACAGTCTGGGCAACCTCCTTCTCCTTTCCCTGCCTTCACTGCGGGAGATTGATGTGCGCATGGTCTCCGGCGCTACCGAAGCGCTCGCCGTCTGGACCCAAGGGACGCTCCGCGGTCGAACCGGTGACTATGTCAGTTTGTTTCCCCTCACCGATCAAGTACGGGGCGTCTTTACGGATGGTCTGCGCTATCCTCTGCACGGTGATACCCTGTTCCGCGCCTCTACGCGCGGCGTAAGCAACGAACTGGTTCAGGCCACGGCATCGGTAGCGGTGGCCGAAGGCTGCCTACTGGTGGTCCGCGAGAGCCGGGGCTAGGTCAGGGAACGGATCGCCCGCGATCGGACTGCGTCTCGTCCTATGCCTGTAACCGTACGAGGGTGCGCGGGGTGATACTACTGGGCGGCTCGGCCTTGACGCGGTTTGATTCCAGCCAGTTCACGAAGTCGCCGGCTGCCAACGGTCGGCTCACCTGGTAGCCCTGGATAATATCGCAATGCTGGACGCTGAGGGTCGCCCGTGTCTGGACGTCCTCCACGCCTTCGGCTACGACTCTCAAGCCGAGCGCGTGAGCGAGAGCGATAATCGAGCGCACGATTGCCGCGTTCTTGGCATCCGCGGCGGTCCCCATGCCAAGGACAAATGATTTGTCGATCTTGACTTCGTCCACCGGCAGTTCTTTCAGATAGCCAAGCGAAGAATAGCCGGTACCGAAATCGTCGATGGACAGTCTAACCCCGAGCGCGTGCAACCGAGACAGCACGTCGAGCGCCCGCACCGGATCCGACATCACGCTGCTCTCGGTGATCTCAAGGGTCAAAAGCTCGGGTGCATGCCCATATTCGTCGAGGAGGCGCGCGATCGCGTCGGGAAATTGCGGGTTCTGCAGGGTGCGAGCCGAGAGATTGACGGCCACGGCTATGGTGCGGCCCGCCTCCCGCCAGGTCCGGCACTGGCCTAACGCCGTCTTCAACACCCAGGTAGTCAGGGGCTCGATTAGCCCACTCTGTTCGGCGAGCGGAATAAACTGGTCCGGGGGGATAAATCCCTGGACGGGATGGCGCCACCGTAAGAGAACCTCGGTCCCTTCCAGGCGATCCGTTAGCGGAGCCACTTTAGGTTGATAGTAGAGCAATAGGAGGTTATCGTCGACAGCTTGGCGCAACTCCTGAGTGAGGGCCAGCCGATGGACGCTGTATTGATCCTGGATCGGTGCGTACACCACCGTCCTCTGATGCTTCCGCTTGGCTTCATACATCGCCACATCGGCGTGCTGGAGCAACCCTTGGGGGTCCTGACCGTGCGCGGGGAAGAGGGCGACGCCAATGCTCGCCTCGATCAGGATCGCTTGTTCCGCGATGTGCACGGGCGCCTCAAGGGCCTGCAGCAAGCGATCGGCCAGGCGTCTGGCCGTAGACTCATTGGCCGCCGGCAGCAGGACGGCGAATTCATCACCGCCCAGCCGTGCCACCACATCATGAGTGCGGACGACGCGCGCTAGGCGGAGGCCCACCTCGGCCAGGAGCATGTCGCCGGCGGCATGACCAAGCGTATCGTTCACCTCCTTAAAGCGGTCCAGGTCGAGCAAAAGCAGGGCGATTGGGGTGCCGCCGGTCGAGACAGCCTCCTTCAAGGCGCGCTCGATGCTTTCCTGCAAGAGAAACCGATTTGGCAGAGTGGTCAGCGCGTCGTGGGTGGCTTGAAAGGCAAGGGCAGCCTCCGTGTCCTTGCGCGCCGTGATATCGCGGCTCGTGATGATGATTCCCCCGACCAGCGGATCATGGAGTTTATTGACCGCGGATATCGCCAGCCAGCGATAGGTGCCATCGGCATGAAGGAACCGTATCTCATGCTCATGGCTGCCCTCCACATCACTGACGCGGCGGGCCAGCGCCTCGGCCATCAAGCTCTGATCGTCGGGATGAAGAAGCTCAAATCCTTCGCGCCCGACCAGTTCAGTCGGGACGTAGCCCAGTAACCGCTCATGCGACGGACTGGCGGAGAGGATCGTGCCTCGGGCATCAACAAGCACCACCAGATCGGCGCTTTGCTGAATCAGCGCCTTTCGGCGATGCTCCCGAGCACTGATCCCTACCTGGAAGCATATCGCGAGGAAGAGGGTGAACACGATCACGCCGGATAAAACAAGAGTCGCGGTGGTCATCGCCGAGACGGCCCCATTCTTGGCCTGCCTGGCTTCCTCCGTATTGAGCAGTACCAGCCGACCCAGATCTTGCGAGAGTGGCCGCACAATCGCCGCATTGTCGCCCGCGAAGGCCGCTACGATGATAGTGGGCGGGATGGCTCCCCCGGACTTGCCGAGGAGTTGCGCCCGGGCGATGACTCCACGCCAACGGGCGAGCAGCCGGCGGACCTCAGCCACTAACGGCGCCTGTGCGGCGGCCTGTCCCTGGGCAGTCTGGAATTGTTGGAACTCGTCCGACGCCGCCGCGCTCAACGAGCGTAGTGAGGGTAGACCTACCTGGTCTCGGTGGTGCGGATTGGGATCGATGACCGCGCCGAGGGCCATGTAATTCGCCAGCGCTATATCGCGCTCGGCATACAGCAAGTGCGCGACGGCGGGTACCTGCCGTGTGGTGATTTCCGTGACGGCGTTGCGCGCCGCAAAAAGCCCGGCAAGGCCGGTTCCGCCGATCAGGCCGGCAAGCCCCATCAGCAGGAGCAATTGAGCCACGAGCTTGGGCGAACGGGCAATGTGGCGCAGATAACGCACTACGCCTGCCGATCGTAGAGTCGTGACTCGCCTTGCAGGGCGAAGTATGAGGTTTCCAGGACGGCATGCGTCCGTATGAGGCCCGCTTCGCTGTGTTGGGATGCTTGCCGAATGCTGAACGCATCGGCGAGACGTGCCGTGGGCGACAGCGACAGCCGTGTCGCCGTACCGGAGGCGCTGTTCCCGATCGTCACCGACACCGCGGGCCCCACGCCGCGATCGGCCGGAACGTTTGCGACCCGATCTCCAGGGGAGATGTTGTTGGGCCGTCGAGGAATCTGAACCGACATGAGCCTACACCTCCACTTACGGCGAACCGCAGGAGCATAGTACCAAGGAGTCCACCGCCTTTCCATGGCATATTTGGCTAAGGCAGCGGAATTGGCATTTTTGGCGCGCGGCCGGCGGGCCATGCCCCACGTCTGTGGTCGAGACCGCATGGTAGGAGCGCGAGTCTCCAGGCCCGCCGGGTTCGGCGGCGGGCTGTTCTCCGGGGACGAGCGAGACGCTCGCGCTCCCACTGCACAGGCGGGCCTGGAGACCCGCGCTCCTAGATCATGACCGTGACGCCGGCCGAGGAGCACGGGATCGCCGGCGGATCTGTTACCCTCCCAGATAAGTTCACGGCTAGTGGAGGTTGCGATGCGGATTACGGCGCAAGGTACTGGATCAATCATCGACGCGCGCGCTCAGGCCCTGGTGGTTGGTATGTTTGAAGGCGACCCGGCTCCGCCTGCTCTCGCCGCGATTGACGAGGCGCTGGACGGCGTGGTTGCCGGGATGCGGGAGCGGAAAGAACTCAAGGGGAAGGCCGGCGAGCTTGCCGGTGTGCATACCTTTGGGCGACTGCCCGCGGCGAGAGTGTTCGTGGTCGGGCTTGGCAAGCGCGAGCAGTTCACGGCCGAAGCGGCGCGGCGAGCGGCGGGCGTAGCCACGAAGGCTATTCTGAAGACCCAGCTTCCCTCGGCCGCGTTTTCCCTGCTGGGCGATGACACGCTCGGCAACGAGGACGCCGCGCGCGCCATCACCGAGGGCATTCTTCTCGCGGCCTATCGCTTCGATCGCTACCGGAGTGGTGAGCAGGAACCACTCCATCTGGAGAATGTGACGCTGGTAGGCGAGGGCGCCGCGGACGCCCTGTCGCGGGGCATCGCGCTTGGTGAGGCCATGGCCGGCGGCGCCAACTTCGCGCGTGACCTGGCTAACGAACCTCCGAACACGCTCTTTCCGGCCGAGTTGGCCGAGCGCGCGCGCGCTCTGGCCGAGGCGAACGGCTTCAAGATAGAGATTTTCGAACCGGAAGAACTGCGCCGTCGAGAGATGGGCGCCCTGCTTGCCGTGGGCCAGGGCAGCACTCACGGTCCGCGCCTGATCGTCCTGCGCTATGAGGGCGACTCGGCCGGCGCCAAGCCTACACTCGGCTTGGTCGGTAAGGGCATAACGTTCGACACGGGTGGTATTTCCCTCAAACCGGGCGCCGACATGCACATCATGAAGACGGACATGGGAGGCGCCGCCGCCGTGCTCGGCGCCATGCATGTGATTGGCGCGCTTCGGCCCGCCGTAAACGTGACCGCCCTCGTGGCGACGGCCGAGAATATGCCGGACGGCAATGCCTTCCGGCCCGGCGACATCCTCCGTGCCAAGAATGGGAAGACGATCGAGATCCAGAATACCGATGCGGAGGGCAGACTGGTGCTGGCCGATGCCCTGAGCTACGCGGTCGAGCTTGGCCTGACGCCGATAGTCGACGCGGCGACCCTAACCGGCGCCTGCAGTGTCGCGTTGGGACCCTATTACAGCGGTCTCTTCTTCAGCGAGGACGGCGTGCGCGACCAGTTGCTGGCAGCGGCCAAAGTGACCGGTGAGCGTCTGTGGCCGATGCCGCTCGACCCCGACTTCCGGCCGCTGCTTGACAGCTCGTGCGCCGATATGCGCAACATCGGCGGGCGCGAGGGCGGGGCGATCACGGCGGCCATGTTCTTGCGCGAGTTCACCGATACCAAGCCCTGGGCCCACGTTGATATCGCTCCCACGGCTTTCGCCGACAACGAGAGCGCCTATTTTGCCAAACAATTGGCCACCGGCCACCCGGCACGTACCTTCGCGCAACTCGCCCTACACATTGCCGGTCAGTAAGAGGGAACGGGTGCGACGGCCGTGACGAAGGAGCGATTGCAAAAGGTGTTGGCGCGGGGCGGTGTCGCCTCGCGCCGTGCCGCGGAACACTTGATTGCCGAGGGCCGTGTCACCGTCAATGGTCAGGTTAAACGCGAACTCGGCACGCGCGCCGATCCCGCCGTCGACCTGGTGGCGGTGGACGGGGTACCTGTTCGCCTTGCCGTCCAGCACCGGTACATCATGCTGCACAAACCACCAGGATACGTTACGACTCGAAGTGACCCCGAGGGCCGACCCACTGTGTACGATCTGCTGCCCAATATACCGGGACTTTTCAGTGTGGGACGACTTGATAAAGACACCGAGGGCTTATTGCTGATGACTACGGACGGCGATTGGGCGGAGAAAGTAGCCCATCCTCGACATGGCCTGGAGCGCGAGTATGAGGTACGTCCCTCAGGACCCTTGCGGCCGGGCAGTATCGAGCGTCTCCGGGCGGGGATCATCCTCGACGGGCGGCCGGCGCGGCCAGCGGCGGTGCGAGAACTGCGCGGCGAAGGCGGTGCCGTGGTACTGTCCGTGGTAATGCTGGAGGGCCGGAGACGCGAAGTGCGCCTCCTATGCGCCGGTGCGGATATTCCGGTGAAGCGGCTGATTCGGAAGCGTTTCGGCAATCTCATGCTGGGTTGGCTGGCTGTCGGCCATTGGCGTAATCTCAGCGCCGGAGAAGTGGGCGCCCTCCTGCCACGTGGTGCCGGCACTCAGACGCGGCACGGTGACGATCCGCGGCAAACCGACGGTTCGGCTGCCGCTCGGCGCGGTGACTGGGGTGGTCGGACATGAGCCGGCCCGCGCGAGTCGCCGTGGATGGCCCGGTAGCGTCGGGAAAGTCAACCTTGGGCCGCAAGCTGGCCCAGGCCCTCAATGCGCTGTACCTGGACACCGGGGTGATGTACCGCGGTTTGACGGCCCTGGCCCTGGAGCAAAAC
>JAICHN010000245.1 GCA_025924845.1 Chloroflexota bacterium
AGGAGCGCCTGAAGGCGGTGTTGCAGGAAGTGCAGCGCGCCGCCGGAGGAATCGTCCTGTTCATCGACGAAATCCATACCGTGGTCGGGGCCGGGGCCGCCGAGGGTTCGATGGACGCAAGCAACCTGCTCAAGCCCATGCTGGCGCGTGGCGAACTGCGCTGCATCGGTGCCACCACCCTGGACGAATATCGGAAGTACATCGAGAAAGACGCCGCGCTGGAACGACGCTTCCAACAGGTATTGGTCAAGGAACCCACGGTCGAGGACACGATCTCTATTCTGCGTGGCCTGCGTGAGCGCTATGAGGTGCATCACGGAGTGCGCATCAAGGATGCGGCCCTGGTTGCCGCGGCCGTGCTCTCCCAGCGCTACATCGCCGATCGCTTCCTGCCTGATAAGGCCATCGACCTGATCGACGAGTCGGCGGCGCGGCTGCGCATGGAGATGGACTCCATGCCGGTTGAACTGGACGAAATCGAGCGCCGGCGGATGCAGCTGGAGATCGAGCGGCAGGCCCTCTCCAAGGAGACCGACCCCGGCTCCCGTGAGCGCCTGGAACGCCTCGAGCGCGAGCTGGAAACGCTCAGCGAGGAGGGCGATCAGCTCAAGGAGGAGTGGCAGCGCGAGAAAGGCGTCTTGACGGCGGTGCGCGATCTGCGCGAGCGCATCGAGCAGGCCAAGCTGGAGATGGAGCAAGCCGAGCGTGCCTACGACCTCAATCGGGCCGCCGAGCTTCGCTATGGCGTGCTGCCCGGCCTCGAACGCGACTTGCGCGAACGCGAGGCGGCAAGCGACGACGCCGCCGCTCAGAAACGTCTGCTCAAGGAAGAAGTGGACGAGGAAGATGTGGCGGAGGTGGTCAGCCGCTGGACCGGCATCCCCGTCAATCGCCTGATGGAGGCCGAGATCCAGAAGTTGCTGCGTATGGAGGAGAGCCTGCATCTACGGGTGGTGGGGCAGGACGAGGCGATTTTCAGCGTGGCCAATGCCGTGCGCCGGGCCCGCGCCGGTCTACAGGATCCCAATCGCCCCCTCGGCTCCTTCATCTTTCTTGGCCCGACCGGGGTGGGAAAGACCGAATTGGCGCGTGCCCTGGCCGAGTTCCTGTTCGACGACGAGCGGGCCATGGTGCGGATCGATATGAGCGAATACATGGAGCGGCATACCGTGTCTCGCCTGGTGGGGGCCCCTCCCGGCTATGTGGGGTACGAGGAGGGTGGCCAACTCACCGAGGCGGTGCGGCGCCGTCCCTTCTGCGTGCTCCTTCTTGACGAGATTGAAAAGGCGCACGCCGACGTGTTCAATATACTCTTGCAGGTACTGGACGATGGGCGGCTCACCGATAGCCAGGGGCGAACCGTCGATTTCTCCAACGCGATCATCGTGATGACCAGCAATATCGGGAGCCAATACATCACCGAACTGGCCGGCGCGGATGACGAGGAAATGCGTCGTCGGGTGACCGAGGCGCTGCGGGCGCACTTCCGACCCGAGTTCCTCAACCGAGTGGACGACGTGGTAATCTTCGAGAGCCTGACCCGCGCCCAGATCGCCCTGATCGTAGAGATTCAGTTGCGCGGCCTACGCAAGCGCCTGGCCGATCGGCAACTGCAACTGGAGTTGACCGACGCGGCCAAAGCCCTGTTGGCTGAGGAGGGCTACGACCCGATCTACGGCGCGCGACCGCTCAAGCGCGCCCTGCAACGGCGTGTACTTGACCCGTTGGCCCAGAAAATGCTACGTGGCGAGTTCCATGCCGGCGAAACCGTGAGACTCGACGTACGCGATGGGGATCTCGTCTTCCTGCACGAGGCCCCGGAAGTTGCCGTAACCCCGTAAAAGCAGCCAATCAAACCCAATACCTGCTCTGGTCGGCCTAGCCGACCGGAGCAGGTATTTTATTTCTTCTCGTTTGGCGCGATCCACAGGGGGATCGTCACTCTGATCGGCACGGGGCGCGGCAACGGAACGGAACGCCGACAAGCCGCGCGCACCCATGCTCCCAGCCGCCTCAGCGCGCGGGGCAGACCGGCCGCCAGTAAAAACAGCACGCCCAGCTTGGTTACCGGATCCATGACGCGGAGCGCGATTGCCGCCTCGGTGCAGGTAGCTATCGAGAGACCCGTGGAGTGCATGAGCAGCGCGATCAGGGCGCCGTCGCGCACCCCAAGTCCGGCGGGGATGAAGAAGGCCAGCGATCCCAGCATTGCCGCGAGCGCCGCCGCCCCCACCACGTCGCCCAGGTTCAGCGCACGGTCGGGAGCAAGGGCGCCCAGGACGGCATAGAGGGCCAGGGCGCCCGCCAACCATGACAGGCCCGACCAGGGAACCAGGGCCAGCAGGTGGCGAAAGCGCAGCGGCGGCGTTCCGGCGGGCACGGTGCTCGGCGCCTGCCGAAGCAGCCGGCGGGCTATACTAGGTCCCACGTTGCCGGCGCCCGCCAGCGCCCTCAGCGCGACCAGCGCCGCCACCATAGCGCAGGCCAGGAGGCACGCTGCCGAGAAGCCTGCATTGTCGCCCAGAAAGGGGACCGCGCGGGCCATGCCGGATCGCATGAGAAGCAGGATGCCTACCGGCACCCAGACCAGAATGGAGCAGAAACCGAGCAGATTGGCGATCAGGGTAAGCAGGACTGCTCGCCCGGAGCAGACGCCGTGGCGGCGCAGGGTCACCGCCGAACCAACGGCCGACCCGGGCATGTTGGCGACCAGACCAGCCAGATCGGCGCTGAGGAATACGCCTAGGCCCACCTCGGCCGGCAGGCTATAGCCAAGACGGGCCAACAACCGAGACCACACCACGCCATTGATCAGGATCGCCACCACACTGCAACTGATCGCCGCCAAGAGGCTTAGCGGGTCCAGTTCGCCCAGAGCCTTTAAGCTCGATAGCGGCTCAATAATAGTGCGTGGCGAGACGCCGCTTAAGGCGAGGACACCCGCTGCAAGCAGCACTCCACCCCCCAGTACCGCTGCCGCGACGTATCGGGTCGGTCGTTTCATGCATTTCCTCGTTCGTGCAAAGGCTGAGGGTGGCAGTTGAGGCCGGAGGGCGCCAACGGAGCGGGCAGCCTAACCCGTGCTCTATCCCTACCGTAAACCATCGCACGTGAATTGGCGGTGAACCGCGTTTTGTCCACAGGGGGTAGGACGCGGCGCCGCTACACTGTGCCGTACCGGCCGCGCGTGTGTTCGCCGTCTCCGGAGAGGAGCACTCAGCCCATGGAGGTCTCGCGAGACTCGTTTGCCCCCGGCTGTCTTATCTGCGGGTCTTCACCGCGCTGCGACCAGCCCTACCTGGAAGGGGCGGTAGTTCGCCTGGAGCGGCACCTAATGCGGGCAAGGGGCGAGGACGTTCAAGTGGTTCGCGTGCATCTTCATACCGAGCACGGATCGGCGGTTCTGGAGTTGAGTAAGCGCTTCGCCTATCTGCTCGACGGGCTGACTGAGACCACGGGCGAGGTGGCTCTCCGGGCCTACCACCTACGACGCGGCCGCGATCAGGCGGATACGCCGTCGGGGCGCGCGGTGCCCCGCTTCCTGAGCGATACCCAAACCATGGTCGTGCTGGAACCGGATTGGTTGATCGACGTCACCGCGCTGAAGGACACCAATTACTGTCTGCGCCAATGGCTGGCCAGTCGTCTAGCCACTCAACCCAGCTCGCTCCACCAGTTGCGGGGCACGGTAGTGCATCGTTGTTTTGAGGTGCTCTGCCGCGAAGGGAACCTCTCGTCGGAGGCAGTCCAAGCACAAATCGCCCGCGATCCCCTTGGTCTTGCCCTCCTTGGCGCATCGCCGGCCGACCTGCTCGACGCCGTGGCGCCGCATCTCGAACGAATCCGGCGGTGGCGTGTCGGCGACGGCGCGGCGCTCCTTGGCGGCGAACTGGGTGACCCCTGTTTCGAGAGCACGCTCCTCTGTCCCGAACTCGGCTTACGCGGACGCGTCGATCTGGCGCTGCTCGAGCCGCGCGAAGGATATGCCCCCGCGGTGCGTCGCGTGGTGGAGTTGAAAACGGGAAAATATAACCCGCAGTTTCCCGACCCCGAGTTTCAGGTGCGTGGCTACTATGCGATGCTGGCCGCGCATGGCCGGTTGGCTCCCGACTTCAAGGCAATGGTCATCTACACAGGCAGCGATCTCGTGCTCTTTCAAGAGGTAGCCTGCACGCCGCACTTCATCTACGACGTGATAACCCGACGTAATCAGGTGGTGCTGGCGCTGCTGTTCGGCCATGCGCCGCCGTCCCGGAGCGAGCAAGCGTGCAAGAAGAGCGGGCACAAAGCAGCCTGTGGCCGGCTCAGTGCGTTGCTGGGGCAGGGCTACTGCCGGGGCCGCGAGTTGGCCGACGCGGCGGCCGGCGAAGGCGACCCGGTGGACACGGCATTTTACGCCCGCCATTACCGACTGCTTCGCCTGGAGGAACGGGCCGGCAGTCATGACCTTGCCGCATTGTGGCGCTCTACAATTCCGGATCGGCTGGCCGAGGGCACAGCTATCGAGGTGGTCCAGGATGGTGAGCCGACCGTTACGGGCGATGGACGTCTGCACTATCGTCTGCGCTGTCGAAACGAATCGGAGCTAAAACCGGACGAGAGCGTCTTGCTCAGCGCCGGTGACCCTATTCATGGCAAGGCGGCGATCGGCATCCTGAGCGAGGTATCGGCCACCGGAGTGACCGTGATTACGCAGGAGCCGGTGTCGTTCCCGCTCCTGGTCGATCGCTACCAGACCAGTACCCCGCATGAGCGCGCCCTGCGCGGGCTTCATGCCTGGCTCTCGGCGCCGGATCGAGTGCGCGACGTGCTGTATGATCGGCGCCTCCCCGAGTTCGCGTCGCCCGCCGACCCGGTAGACGGCGCCACGGACCTCAATCGCCTCCAAGCCGAAGCACTGGACCTCGCCCTGCGGGCCCGTGACCTCCTGCTCGTGCAAGGGCCGCCCGGTACGGGGAAGACCTTTCTGATTGCCCGGATGGCGCGCGCCCTTGCCGCGCGGGGCGACCGCGTGATCCTGGCTGCCTGGACTAATCAGGCGGTCGATACGATGCTCCATGCTTTACTTCGCCAGGGGTACACCTCGATAGCTCGGCTCGGCGCGCCCGGGTCGATGGACGCGGCGCTGCTCCCCTACGCTCTCGCGCCGGCCGGGGGCGAGGACCCGGCGGCTATCGCGATCCGCTTGCGGGGCGTGCCGATATTGGCGGGAACGGTGAGTAGCTTGACCGATCCTCGCTTCGGTGCCGGCGGCCTGGCGCGCGACGTGCTCATTCTGGATGAGGCGGCTCAACTGAGCGTGGCGGCGGCCGTGGGCGTATTATGGTTGGCGCCGCGATGCATCCTGGTGGGGGACGACCAGCAACTGCCGCCCGTGGTCCGGAGCGAGGAAGCAGCGCAGGAAGGACTTTCTCTCTCGCCGTTCGTGTTGCTCCGTCCACAGGCGGAGGCGGCAGGGGCACTGGTCCGGCTCGTGGAGCAATATAGGATGCATGCCGCTATCGCGGCGTGGCCCAGTGAAGCGTTCTATGCCGGCACGCTGACGGCGCATCCATCGGTCGCCGGCCGCACCCTGGTTCTTGCCGCCGACTCTACGACAACCGCGGTAACCGATCCGTGTGCGCCGCTGGTGCTGGTGGACTCAGGCGAGTCGGCGGCGCGCGAGGTAGCCTGCGCGGCGCGCGCTGTTATCGCACTGATCCGGACCGGGGTGCCGGCGGACGCCATCGGCGTGACGGCGCCGTTTCGGCGGATCGCGGCGGCGGTACGCCGTGCGTTGGGCGCGACTCCTGCCGCCGCGCTTTGCACAGTGGATACCGTGGACCGCTTCCAGGGCGGCGAACGCGAGGCCATGGTGGTCTGCCTGGGGCTCGACGGCCCGACCCGGCACGGCCACGATTTCGTGGACGACCCGCGCCGCCTGAACGTAGCGATGACCCGAGCCCGCGCCAAGCTCATCGTGGTGGGGAACCTCCAGCGGGCGGCGGGGCTGCCCACCCTGGCCGGCTTCCTTCATCATTGCCGAACCGAGGGAGTTCCGGTGATCGATGCGGCGGTACGGGAGGCGGTTTCGGCAGGACGGTAGGTATCTTCGGCATACAACAACACCGAGGGGGCACCGGCTTGCGTCGGTGCCCCCTTTGGCCAGACGGGCTACGGTGCGATGGTCACTGGGGTGGCTGTATTGGCCACTCCGGAGGATGCGAAGGTATGGACTACCAGAGTCCCGATCTCGGTCGTTCCTTCCACAAACTTGGGATGCATGGCGCCTATGTAGAGACCGAAGGCATCTGCCTTGCCGTTCAACTGACCGCGATAGATCACCTGACCAACCTTTGGGGCGGAGGGACCTTTGATCGGCTTGTGCTTTTGTCCCTTCACGGGAGTGGGCGTTGGCGGCGGCGGGGGCGGCGGTACCGTATTCTTCACGGTGAGGACTGCCTGAATGTGCGCAAAGGGAGCGGTATGCACCGTAATGGTCAACGGGGTCGCGGCACTGATAGACAGTTGCGTGGCAGAGAGATCGAGGGTAAGCGGCAGCGGGCAAGTGCCGCGCGGAGGCTGGGGAGCGCCCGAGATCTTCGCGACGAAGGCATTCGGGTTGGCAGGCTGGTAGACTTTCCCCCCGGGTAAGGTGCCGGTGAGGGGGAAGTTGGGCGACAAAGTAGACCCAGTCACATAGGCATTGCCGCCTGCATCGACGGCAATGGCGGTGGCCGAATCGACGAATGTGCCGCCGAAGTAGCTGGAGTATAAAAGACCACTGCCGCAAGAGTTCACTTTGGCAACGAAAGCATCCAGCATGCCGAACCCACCACGATTGCCTCCTAGAGTACCCTGGATGGCGCTCTTGAGTGGGAATACGGGAGTGCTAAAGCTGGCTGAGCCGGTGAGCCCCGCTACATATGCGTTACCCCGACCATCCACGGCGATGCCGTTCGCAACATCATTGCCCACGCCGCCGAGATAGGTGGAGTAGGTAAGGACGCCGCGAGCGCTCAACTTAGAGACGAAGGCATCAACCCCTCCGCCGGAGATAGGCTGCGGGACACCGATCGTGCGCTTGATGCCCCCATTGGTCTCCCCAACCAGATAAGCATTTCCTTGTGTATCGACCGCGATAGCGTGAGTCTTGTCGGCCGAGCTCTGGCCCAGATATGTGGCATAGACTAGAGCGGTGCCGTTCCCATTCAGCTTCGCCACAAAGGAATTGTAGTCGGTGCCGAAGAGATGACCTTGTAGGGCATGGGGCGGGGTAGGAAAGTCTGGAGAATTCGTCTGGCCGGTGACATAGGCATCGCCCTTGGGATCGATAGCAATGGCGGCAGCCGTGTCAGACCCACTCCCTCCCAAATAGGTGCTGTATACGATGTTTGTGCCCTGCGGATTAAACTTGGTCACAAAGGCATCAACCTGCTGACCCAGTGTTCCCTTACCGTATCCCAGTGCTCCTTGAATCGCATTCTTAATCGGGAAGTTGTAGGCATAGGTATAACCCGTGATGTAGGCGAAACCCCGGTGATCCACCGCGATCCCCTCAGAAACGTCGTTTCCCGACACGCCCGAATTGTCGATGGTACCACCAAGCAGAGTTGAGTAGATTAGGTAATGACCTGTAGGATTCAGCTTGGCTACGAAGGCATCATAGCCACCTCGGTTGTGTGGCTGGAAGGCACGGGAGGTGGTAGGAAAGTTCGTGGCATCGGAGTAGCCTGTTACAAATGCGTCACCGTTGGCATCAACGGCAATTCCGGTGCCATAGCTGTGAGGTCCATCGGTGCTGTTGGCGTCAGTCGTGCCGTTCAAATACGTCGTATACAGAAGCCGGTTGCCGTGCGGGTTAATCTTCGCCACGAATACGTTTGGACATGGGTTCGGAGTGCCCGGCGGGCACGTAGTTGGCGCCGGCGCCCCTTGTAGCATGGCAGTCTGGGTAAT
>JAICHN010000246.1 GCA_025924845.1 Chloroflexota bacterium
CGCCATAGGTGAAAATGGCCGTCAGCGGCGCGGCGTTACCGCCGATAGCGCGATACGTATCGTCGGCCGTTTCAAGCGGCACACGCAGGGACGGAATGGTGTCCATCTCGATGCGCCGTTCGGCGAGCAGGCGAATGAACAGGGCCATATTGCGATTCTCGGTCCACCGCATGACGTTGATCGGCAGGTCGATATTGTTCTCTTCGTAGATCGGGTCATAGCGGCCGGGCCCGTAGGCGACCGAGGTGACGAGGACGGCCTGAGCGCCAAACCACTTCTGGCGGTCGAGATCCATGCCGAATTGCCCGAGGGCCACGATCCGCCCGCCCACGCGTAAGGCATCAAACGCGCCGTTGATTACCTCGTTGGATGTCGTCGTCACGGCGATGATCGCCGCGTCGGCCCCGAACCCGTCCGTTACCTCGTGGACCGCTTGAATCCCTGCCTCATCCAGAGCGGGTAGCCGCCGCAAGATGCCGGGGGAGTTCAAGAGTTGCAAGCGGGTGGGGTTGATGTCGGCAACGATCGTGTAGATGCCGGCCACGCGGGCCAGTTGGGTGAGCAAGTTGCCGAGCAGGCCGGCGCCGACGATCAAGATCGTCTCACCCACCGTGCAGCCGGTTCGTCGAAGGGCTTCGATGGCAATCGCGCCCAGCGTGACATGCGCGGCGTGCTCGCCCGGCACGCCCTCGGGTACTGCTACCGTCAGGTTCCGCGGTACCGCAACGCATTCAGCATGGAAGGCACACTGGCTGCCCGCGCAGGCGACATAGTCTCCGGGCTGGAGATCGTGAATATCGGGAGCGACCTCGATCACCCGGCCGGCCAGGCTGTAGCCCAGCGAGGCAAAGCCCGTGCCTGGTGGACGAGGCAGCAGTTCAGGGCTTGCGGCGCCGTGCATGCGGACCTTGCGCCATCGCTGCCGCGGCTCAGGGTATTCATGTGACTCCGCGCCGGGTATCGCGGTGGCATCAATCACGGTGCGCTCGGTCCCCGGACTCATCACCGAGTACTCGGTTCGTACCAGTACCTCGCCGCGCCGCAATCGCGGCTCCGGTTCCTCGCGAATCACGGCCATGCCGCCCTGGGCGACGAGTCTACGCATTGTCTCCTACTCTCCTTACTGGATAATCATCTCGCCACCATGAATGTCCACGGATGCACCGGTAATGTATGCCGCCTCGTCGGATGCCAGGAAACAGACAAGGTGGGCAATCTCCTCGGGCTCCGCCAGGCGACTGAAGGGAATGGCGGCAAGCACCCGGGCCATCCGTTCCTCGTCCACCGATTCGCGGACCATGGGCGTATCGACGATGCCGGGACAGACCGCGTTCACATTTATCCTATGCGGCGCCCATTCCCGGGCCAGATGGCGGCTCAACCCCAGCACTCCCGCCTTCGCGGCGGTATAGTGGGCCCCACCCAGGGTGCTGGTGGCGCGCCCCGCCATCGACGCCATGTTGACGATCCGGCCGCCGCCGCGGGCGATCATCGAGTCAAGGACAGCCTGGGCGCAGAGAAAGGCGCCCTTCAGATTGACGTTCAGGACCAGGTCCCATTCTTCGGACGAGATACCGGCCACCGCCGTTGAACGAAGGACACCGGCATTATTCACCAGGATGTCCACACCACCGTACAATTGTAGGGCGCTCGCCGTCATGCGTCGGACGTCGGCCGGATCGGTAACATCCACCACCACGTCACGTGCTTGCAGGCCCTCGGCTTCGATAGCGGCGGCGGTAGCTCGCGCGTGCCCCGCGTGCAGATCCGCCACCACGACGCTTGCCCCTTCCCGGGCCAGACGCAACGCGATGGCGCGGCCTATTCCCTGTCCGGCCCCGGTGACGATCGCCGTATGCTGAGCGAATCTTCCCGATCGGCTCTCCATCGCCGCCATGACCAACCCCCACCGCCTTCGTGAACACCGACAACCCGTGCAGTATACTAGACCGCCGTAGCGATTTGAGAGGCTCCTTGCATTTGGGGAGTGCGACTCGCATTTGTGGCCGAGGGCGCGTGGTACGAGCGCGGGTCTCCTGGCCCGCCAAGGCGGCAAACCGCCAGTACCGATCGGGCCGCCCGGATGACCAACCGATGCCGAACCAAGCGGGCCTGGAGACCCGCGCCCCAATGACATGGACCGGCCTGCCACAAAACGTTGGTACGCCTCTGCATTGGTTACCAAATACACGCGTGGCCAGGCGTACTTGGCGGGATAGGACAACCCTACCTGTAATGTGACCGAACCGGAGCACGCACCGGCAACGGAACCGTGCGATAATTACGCTTGTAAGGAGTCAGTATGGATGCTACCATCGGCGCCGACGAGTTCAAGGCTAACTGCCTTCAGCTGATCGACGAGGTTGCGGAACGCCGACAACCGCTGATTATCACCAAGCGCGGCCGGCCCCTCGCCAAGCTCGTGCCCATCGTGGATATGCCTTCGCTTTTTGGCGCCATGGCGGGATCGGTGACCTATGAAGAGGACATTGTCACGCCGCTCGACGTGCAATGGGACGCGGCGGAGTGAGCGCGGTCGCTCTGGATAGCCATGCCCTCGTCCGGCTCCTGGCCGGCGATAGGCGCCTATCGGCTGTCCCGAGAGGATGCGGCGCCTGCCGATAAGCGTCGAGGCATGGCGCCTTGCTTCACCCTGGAAGTCGCGACAGCACTGGATCGCGGGTGAGCAACGCGTGCAGCACTTTCGGTGTCTTACGGGCCAGCCGCAAGACCAGGGCGCGGTAATCGGTCGTGCCGCTCACCGCTGCCGTGTTCGCATCACGCAAGGTGGGACTCTCGGCGGCGAGGCGCACCACCACATCGGGGAATCGATAGCTCAGCGCCGCCACCAGGCGAGCATAGTGGAGATCGCCGCAGAGTTCCCGGGCGAGATAGCGATCGTAGCGGGCCAGTGCGGCCGATCCGCTCTGGAGGGCGGCCAGCACGGTTGCCCCGGCATGGCGCCCACTGGCCAGCGCATAACTGATCCCCTCGGCGGTAAGCGGATCGGCCAGCGCCGCGGCGTCGCCGGCCAGGAGCACCGGCCCACGCCGCCGCCTGCGCCGTCCCCCGGCCAGCGGGACGCGATGGCCCCGTTGCAGCAGTATCCTACCGCCTCGAAGGTCGGCATGCGCGGCGAGAAAGCGCGCGAGCGCGGCCCGTAGGTCGTGCTTGCCGTTGCCGTGAAAGACACCGAGGCCGACCGAAAGATGATCCGTTTTGCCGAAGATCCAGCCATAGCCGTCTGTAATACAGAGGAGATCCAGTAGCGCGGCCTGCCGGTAGCGGGCCAGGGCACGATCGGGCACGGCCAGTTCGACCTCGATGGCGGCGCCCGCCGCTGACATCGGGGGGAAGCCCGCCAGGCGCGCGGTGATCCCGTTCGCGCCGTCGGCGCCTATGACATAGTCGGCGGTCACCGTGTCCTTCCCTGCCTGGAGGCGAAGACGGCTCCCCGCCTGCTCAAGGGCGCTCAGGGCAGTTCCGTCGTGCAGGGCGGCGCCGGCCTCTACCGCCCGCGCCACGAGTTGAGCATCGAAGCGGTCACGCATCACCATGCCGATGGGCGCGGGCAGTGGACAACAGACCTCCTCCCTGCCCCCAGGAACGAACATGGCGGTGGCGCTGGTCTCCACGGGCAGGGCGGCGACCAGCGGCGACGCGGCGCGCGCTCGTGCCGTGATGCCGCCGCCGCACGGCTTGTAGCGGGGGATGCGGGTTTTCTCCAGAAGGAGTACCCGCGCGCCTCCCTGGGCCAGAATGTGGGCGGCCGCAGCGCCCGCGGGCCCTCCGCCGACCACTACCGTATCGTACGTCTCCACGTCCGTCTCCTACCTGTACGGTAGCACGCCGGGGCATAGGTCGTAGGAGTTTTGGCGGGCCGCGGGCGGAGGCGTTGGCCGGCGACTATGACATGCGGGTACGTGTCGCTACTCTTCCTCTCGTGCGACCCACGGGTGCCGGCGTCATCGGGACCCACAATTAATGATCAGGCTGCGACACCCGGCTCGCCGCACTCCCTACCTCGACGAGGAGGGCGCCGGCCGCGCGGCCGGCGCAAATCGCTGGGGGTGATCACTGCCCAGTCCAGGCAAGAGCGATCACCCCCAGCGAGGCGCGGCGTGCGGGTCAGGGGCTGGACGGAGTCAGCGGGATGTAGAACGCTTGCACCTCATTATTCGGAGTTTCAAAGGACACCAAGGCCGAGCCGTTCGCCGCCAGCTTGGCGTACGCGGCCGCATCGAGCGGGATCGTCACATGCTGCGTGCCGGCGGACGCTATCGGGACAACGACGTCTTGGACCACGCGACCACTCATGTCCGGCGCCCAGGGCGGTATCCCGCCGTCGGTCACGGCACAGGGCGTAAAACCGTAATCCGGAGCGGGGTCGGCGGCCGGTGAGCAGCTGGTGAGCCAGACCGGGATGGCCGCATGATCGCCCGACCACAGGAAGAAGTGAGCCGTACCGGAACCGGTGGACTGGACGTCGAACTCGGCGGCCGATGGGCTCAGAGTCGGCTTGCTGATCGACAGGCTGTCGTTCGGAGGAGCGGGATTACGGCCGGAGATCGGCACGCCGTTTTGCGCTGACTGATAGATGGTCTGCGGCGAATTCGCGCCATCCAGGTTCGGATGGCCGACGATCGGGGCCGTGGGCGTGGTGGACCGGCCGGCGGGCGGCGTGTAGCCGCTCAGGTAGGCGTGGCCCCACCGGTAGGGGTCGGATTGCACGCTGTTGAAGGCCGACCAGGCGAGGCGTGTACTCTGGTCGATGTGGCGCAGCGTGGTAGTGCCGGTCGCCGCCGTGTTGTCTTCATCATACGGCGTGATGTTGAGCCCCATGTGGAGCGGATTGACCACGTTGGTCGCCGCGTTGCTGGTCGGCGGCGTGTCCGTGGGACCAACCGCGGAGGGCAGGTCGGCCATGGGGATCTTGACTTCGAGGTTGTAGCCGCCGCCCGCGTAACTGTGGTCTGTGGTGGTCTCGTTGCTCCCCACCCAGGTCGCGGTCGAAACCACCTTCACGCCGGGGGCGTTGGGTGCCCCCTCGACGGTTGCCGCCAGCGGTCCCGTAGCATAACCCTGATGATTGTCGGCGTCGCGCTCCCAACACGGCCCGTTCACGCCGTTGCCGTTGCTGTTGGTCGGGTCATTGGTGAACGGGAAGATACCGAGCTTGAAGGCCGTCGCGGTATCCATCAACGTTTGCGACGAGTTCCCACGCGGGTCGATCAGGATCTCCGTAGAGTCGGCAAGCCAATGGGCCACGCACTGCCGAGGCGTGACCGCATAGCTCTGGTAGTCGTCACGGACATGGATGAAGAAATACAGGTCGTCGTTGTTCCAGGTGACCTTGGCATAGGTGCTGGTCGGGCCGCCCACCGCTCCCGAGGTACCGCAGTCGACGCCGGCTGGAACACAGGGACTCCCCTGCCAGAGCCTGCTGATATCGAGCGCAGGCCCTGGATACTCACCGGGGCTCTCCGTCCCATCCAGGGTCGGCGCCGTCGCGGCCTGGGGAATGGTCGTGGCCGGGACCAGCGACATCGAGAGCGTTTCGCCGGACGAGCCGGCGGGCGCGCTCAAGGTCGTCACTATCGGGATGGAGACGGATTGGTTGTCGGGCAAGGATGTATCCGTGTTGGTAAGGGTGAAGTTGACCTGCGTATCGGCGCCCGGGGCGAGCGGCCCATACGGCTTGGTGGCGGCATCGACTGTGAAGTCAGGCGGCAGGGTCAGACTGACGCTCCCGCTCTGGGAGGCGTTCGACCAGTTATGCACATCAACAGGGACGGTGATCGTCTCGCCGATGCCCATCGATTGCACGGCCGCCGATCGCCCGAGCCGGTATGCCTGGGGAACGGTATTCTGAAGCCAGCTGTCATATTCCGCCCAGTTGCCCCAGCGATGGAAACGCCCCTCGGCCGGGGCGACGATCTCGACCACGTTATCCGTGTAGCCGGTCATACCGCCCGTAGTCAGGAGCGCCGAGATCTTGAAGTTCGTGTTAATCGCGGCGGAGGCGCTCGGTGTGATGTTGAAGGTCGCCGTCGACTCATGGGCGCTCATGATCGGGCCGATCGGTTGCGCGGGATCGACCGTCCAGCCCGAGGGAACGGTGAGGGCGACGGTGCCGGCGGGCAAAGCCCTGGAAGAACCTGATTGTACGTGGAGCGTAGCCTGGAACGTACCGCCGGCTACGTTGAAGAAACGAGAGAACGTCAGGTATTCAAGGGTGCCGAGCGGCAGCCCACCCGGATCAGGGATGGTGGCGCCGTCGAAGATCGCGTTGTCCTGACCGGCCGCCGGGTTCGCCGTACCGTCGGCATTGGTATTCGGTTGGAACGGCACGAAGGCCTCGGTCTGGCCGAAGCGTGAGCAACCGGGAGCGGCGGCTCCCATAAACATCGTTCTGCTCTGCGTGGGATAGGCCGAGCGGCCCTCGGAGCTGATTTGCGCCCAGCTCTTGGGCGTGCCGGCCGGCATACCCTGGAGATTGCCGGCGGGCCAGGCGTATGGTGAGGGATAGCCGGTCCAGACTCCGGCGACGGTGTCCAGGTTCGTGGCCGCGGGGATGAAGCCGGCGGTGCAGTTAGCCGCGGTCGTTGTCCCGCCGGTGCCCGCCGTGCTGCCCCCCGAGAAGACTTTCTTGATTTGCCAGGTGCTGAGCGCGTTGGGGCCGGTCAATTGGTCCGGAAACATATTCGGGTCGGCGGCGGCCAGCACGCCTTCCCAGATCAGGCGGCCGGCCTCCTGATGATTGCCGTGGCCGGCGGCCAGGGTCGGGGTGAAGCCGATGTAGATATCGGGCTGGGTTGTGCGGATAATGCGCGTGATCCGGCGCAATGTATCGTCGTGCCCCCAGAAGTACTGGGTGAGCGGGGCACTCTGATTGTAGAAAAAGTCGACCTTGTCGACATAGAAGATATCGGTGGTGCCTGACCGATAGTGGGCGGCGCGATCCTCGTTCTCGCGGCGGAGGCCCAGGGCCGGGCCTGTCTCATCACCCACCGCGTTGCCGCCGCCCTCGCCGCGCGTCACCTGAATGATGCCGCAGCGGATGCCGTACAGTTGGTGCCACACGCCACAGGGGCCGATAATGCTCGTATCGTCGTCCGGATGGGCCCATTCACCCATCACGTTGATCTTAACCGCGCTACTGGCCGTATAGGGTGTTGGTGGGGCCGCGCCGACGGGTGCCGCCCGCGGCGCGGTGACCGAGGCGATCGTCGCCAGGATCGCGCCAAAACGAAGAACCAAGCCAAGCTGTTTCATGTCGTTCCCTCCTCCTAGACGGCAGGACCGGCTTCCCGCGACCGGTACATTTAAGCGCCCGCGCCTAGGTAGCCGATGAGCGGAGAGGGGAACGGGGCGGCTACTCAGGCAAGCTCTACGGTAAGACGGCCGGAATAGCGTGTCAAGGTGTCCTCATCCTCCTGGGCGCCGCGCATCGTGGCGCCCAGGAGGATGAGCGGGGAACGGCGTCACCGGCGGCGCCCGGTTATTTACGCGTGGTATCGGGGATGGGGGATGGAGCGCCGACGCTCTGGGATGTGGCGATCCAAGGGGGAGTAAAGCTCGGGGCGCTAAGCCGGCGCCGGCACGCTCAGCAGGCCGGGCGGCGGCTGCCGGTCCGCCGTACTGGCCAGGCCGACGCGCGCCAGGAGGGCCAGAAGCCATTCCACCGGCGCCTCCAATAGTCCGCGGCAGGCCCACACGATAGCGGTGGCGACCGCGGCCGTAACCAAAGCACCCGCGATGTCGCCGGGGTAGTGCGCGCCCACGTAGACGCGAGCGAAGCTCATGATCAAGGCGCCGAGCAAGAGGATAATTCCCCAACTGCGGCGCGCGATCAGCACCGGCAAGGCCAGGCCGAACCCAAAGGCGGCATGGTCGGAGGGAAACGAG
>JAICHN010000247.1 GCA_025924845.1 Chloroflexota bacterium
CCCGACATCGTCTGCGATTGCCACGGTTTCCCCTCACATGCCTGGGACCAGCCTTTCTCCGGCGGTCAGAACCCCTGGTTCCGCGACAACAGCATTCCCCAGGCGGTCATTTACGGCATTATGCCCACGGCCGATACGCCCACTCATCGCGCGGCGGCGGCGCGCATTATCGAGGGACTGACCGATAGACTGAGCGGCGATACGGAAATTGCCCTGTGGAATGAGGAACATGCCAGGCAGTACAAGAACTACCTCCAGAGCCGTAGTCCCGAGCGGTTTCCAGCGCCCTTCGCGCGCGGCTTGATGCTCCATCAGAGCTTCTACGACCCGGCATCAGGTCATCCCGGCCTGGCGAGCTACCCCGGAATGCACCCGAACGTGACCACGGCCAGCCTGGTCACCGAGGTAGCGGACGAAACGGCGCAGGGTGCCTACCTGGACCTCTGCGCCCGCTCGCACCTGCTGGCGAACCGCGCCCTGCTGGAGTATCTCTTTGCCGCCGACGCCCCTGCTCACGTGCAACGGCAGACTCGGCAAACTCCCGATGGCCGCGTAATGCTTTCGACCAGGCGTCCGCGACCGGTACTGCCAACCTAGCTGCCGGCCGATCTCGGCACTTTGGTGTCAGGATCTGCCGGCAGGTACGTCCGATTCGCGGCTTGTCGCCTCGAAGCTCGCCCAGGCGGTCAAGGCGGCTGCCGTTTCCTCCCCCGTCGCCCGCTCCGCTCCATAACGTTCACGGACGTAGGCGGCAGTGAGGGTACGCGCGTCAGGCGCTTCGGCAACTCCCGCTTCACTCAGCCGATGGACAAACTCGTGCGGTGTATCCATGGCTCGACGGGGGCGGCCCAGAACCGCTTCCCGCCTGAGAAGCCGTCGATATGCCTGGCGAATATCGCGCGGCGGTAACCGTTGATCCTCCTGGTACCCTGTCGGCCGGCCTCGTCTTCGGCCAAGCAGGGCACCTAGATCCCGACGCGCCGCCTCCCAGGACCATACCGACTGGCGCTCTTCCTCGAACGCCGCGTCATCGCCGCCCGCGCCAATCCGCCGCATGGAGCGGGCCAGTACGAGCACCACGATGAGGACGATCGCTGCCACTACGCCGGCGGATAGGGCGGTTTGTAGCGCAACGGGAAGGTGAGGATGGTTTGCCGCGAGGTGCGTTGCCTTCGGCGCCTTCGGTATGCCCGGCTGAGCGGGCAGGCGGTGCTGGATGGGCCGGCCGAACAGCGTGCGGAGGAACCAAATCACGGCCTCGGCAAGGTAGCCCATCGCATAGGCGAGCGGCAGCAAGATGAAGGCAAGTAGATCCGAGATCCGGTTCAGCACGGCGCTCAGCGCGCCGAGCAATGCACCGGAAACGGCCGCGGAGAGGACTAGCGCGCCAATCAGAATGGCCGCGACCGCGCCGACCACGGTTGGTATCCAACGTCGATCGAAGGGCGCCGGCCCGGCGCTGCCCATTTTGTTCCGTTCACGAACCGCAAGCATCTGCGCCAGAGGCAGGGTGAGCAGGGCCGCCCCAAAGAACACGGCGCAACTCAGCCCCATAATCCCATCCAATGAACTACCACCATTGGCAGCCGCCCCAACCGCCAGGCCGCTGAAAAGGCCGCCCAGGCCAAGGGCGAAGAAGCGGGCCGCCTCGTGCTCGTCCAGGCGGCTGACCCCGATTTGGCCACCCAGCCAGAGCAGTCCAACCGCAGTCAAAAGCGGCACGACGATCGCGGAATCGGCGACGGATGGGTTCAAGGCGTGGGCGAGGTCGCCCATGCGGCGCGGGTCAAAGGGTACCCAGCCCGGAAAACCGGCGAGCCATGCGACAAGCAGCGCGACGATCACGATCGTAAGCACATAGAGCACACGCATAGCGCGTTCACCCATGCCCGACCTGGCCAGGACACTCGCCCCCGCCGCCGCTCCCGTGGTCAGCAGCCACTGTACGGGAAAGGGCAGATTGGCGAGGCCCGCCCAGTGCCCGATCAGCGCCGGCCAGATCGCGGCCCACGCCGCGCTCATCGTCGCCATACCGACCAGTACCACGGCCCTTGCCGGCCCCCGTGCCTCGCCCGATCGTGGTGAAGTCAGGTCGAACATGTCGGTGGCCGGCAATTCATGTTCGAGGAACAGGGTTCAACCCAGCGGTATCGCCGGGAGGCTGGGCCAAATATGCCGATCCGCTCGGCACGGCGTTGGTAGGAGCAAGGGCCGCCAAATCGCGCCATCGCTCTTCGCCGCCAATCCAGTAACTTCGCGTGCCGCTGGGCGCCGCCTCCCGCATCGCGTTGCCGACCAGGAGAACAGTCACCGGGCAGCTCAACCGTTGCAGAGCGCGGAGCTGGTCTTCGATCGCCGAATCGAGCAGGGCAGTGATCGCGATCACCGTTGTTCCTCGAACGAGACGGCTCCGCTCCAAACGCAAGGTCCGCGCGAAATCGCGAGCGGTGAATGCGGTAAACCCGGCCAGCATCGTATGTATGGAGTGCAGTTGCTTGGGCGCCATGCTTGGCGCTATGTAGGCACGACCCATGGAATGTGGGGCGAAGCCATTAGCCAGCAGCCCGAAGGGTAGTCGCCGCTCGGCAAGATGCGCGGCAAGCGATGCAGCCGTGCAGATCAGCAACTCCAGCCGATCCGGGTGGATGCCAAGCCAGTGCCGGGCCGTGGTATTGAGGTTAAGGCAGAGCAGTACCCGAGGCGCCGCGCTCGGCTCCAGGATCTTGGTTTGTAAGGATCCGGTTCGGGCCGACGCCTTCCAGTGGATCTGGCGCATGCTGTCCCCCGGCAGATAGGGACGAACTCCGGCCACGCGCATCGGATCAACCAGATGAGGATCGTGGGTGCGATCGTTTCCCAGAGGAAAGCGGGTCGGTAGGCCGAGAGCCTCCATCGGCACCACTCTGGGAAGCACCAGCACGGGCCGCCGATGCTCGACCATTACAGTGCGGGTGGCCAGGCCAAAGAGATCGCCTGAACGTAGCTCCACCGGCCCGAAGAAGTGCTCGCCCCGCTCCGGACAGCGGAAGCGGTAGTGGCGCGTCACCCGCTCATAGGGTCCCAGGGAAACCAGATTGGGAAGGAAATGACGGGTCGGTTTCCAGGAGGGCTTGGTCTCGCCCGCGACTAACGGCAAGACTGCCGGTACTTCGTCGGTACAGGACACCCAGGCCAGGGGCAATAGCTTCCGGTTGGTCAAGGTGAGCGAGACGCGCACCTCCCCGCCATACGGCACCACCGCTTCACTAAAGGAGCGTCCAAATTCCAGGCGAGTCAGACAGTAGCGGCCCCAAAGGGCCGAAAGACCAAAAGCCAGCAAAAGAATGGCGCTCCCGAAGAAGAGAGGCGCCCGATGCAGCAAGAGGCCCGCTGCCGCCGCGAGAACCATCGCCCCAAGCCAGTAGGGGCTGAGTACCCGATCAATCCGTTCCTCTTGGCGCGCGGCCATTGCTGTAACCTTCAGTATCGACTTTCAGTGAGCCTCGATCTCCTCCACGGGGACAGCGACGGTGCGCAGGCATTCCGCCACGTATGCGTCGGCTTTATCGCCCCGGAAGGTGGCCGCGTCCACGATGAGCCGATGAGCCAGCACCGACGACGCCAAGGACTTTACGTCGTCCGGAATCACGAACCGCCGACCGCGTAGGGCGGCGAACGCGCGGGCGGCACGGGCCAGGGCAAGCGTGGCCCGAGGGCTGGCGCCCAGTCTGATCCCCGCCATGTCCCGCGTTGCGCGGGTCAGCCGCACCGTATAGTCAAGCACCGCATCGCCCAAATGAATCCGCCGCGTCTCCGCCGCTATACGCAGGAGATCCGCCCCGTCGATCACGGGCAGGATCTCAGGCGGAAGGCTCTCCCCCGCAAACCGGCGGATGATCGCCTTCTCGTCCTCCTCTGCCGGATAGCCGAGGCGAATACGCAGCAAGAACCGATCGAGCTGGGCTTCGGGGAGGGGAAACGTCCCCTCCAACTCAATGGGGTTCTGGGTCGCCATCACCAGAAAAGGGCGGCTCAACAGCCTTGTCTCCCCTTCCGCCGTCACCTGCCGCTCCTCCATTGCCTCCAGGAGAGCTGCCTGGGCGCGGGGAGTCGCGCGGTTGATTTCATCGGCCAGCAGAACTTGAGTAAAGATCGGACCTGGGCGAAACTCGAACTCGGTGGTCTTCTGGTTGTAAACTGCCACGCCGGTGATATCCGAGGGTAAGAGGTCGGGAGTGAACTGAATACGCCGGAACGAGCATCCCAGAGCACTGGCAAGGCTGCGCGCCAATAGGGTCTTCCCGACCCCGGGCACATCCTCCAGCAAGACGTGGCCCTCGCACAGCAAAGCTACCAGCAACAGTTCAATCGAGGCACCGTTTCCCACCACGACGCGCCCAATTTGTTGGCGCACCTTCTCAAGCAACAGGCCCAGGGTCGCCCCGGCTGCCGGCTGACCAAGCTCATCCGCGACTTTTCCCGTCATGCAACCTCGGTTCTGGACATGTTTGCGAACGGCGGCGTGACGTCTCACCAAGGAGCCTACGGCCGCGCGGCGTTGGGAGCCGTACCCGGCGGCGAAGTTCCTCGCGTCCCGGTAAAGGAGTGGAGCGCCGCCACACTCCATGGTGAACGTGGAACCAGCTTCTCGTCAACTGGAGCAATGCCGATGTACAATCGCGCTTTGTCGGGTGCTTTCAACAAAAGTAGGCGCAGAAATGAACGTGGAGAGGAATCATGATTGAAGTCGAGGACGTTCGTCGTGCCCAGGCCGCCATTGCCCACCAGATCCACCGCACGCCCTTACTCCCCGCCTCCAGCCTGGGCGCCATGGCCGGAGTGCGACTCAGCCTCAAGGCCGAACTGTTGCAGCGCACCGGTTCGTTTAAAATTCGCGGCGTGAGCAATAAGCTGGCCGGCCTCACCGCCGACGAGCGGGCGCGTGGCGTGATCGGCATGTCGGCCGGAAATCACGCTCAAGCCCTGGCTTTCGGCGCCACAACGGCCGGCATTGCCGCAACCGTTGTCATGCCCCTTAACGCCGTGGCGAGTAAGGTTGCGGCGACCAAAGCCTACGGCGCGGAAGTCCGACAATTCGGGGCGACTTCGGTCGAGATGATCGCCGAGTACGAACGACTGCTGGCTGAACGCGGCCAGGTGTCGGTGCATCCGTTCGACGATCCTCTGGTAATTGCCGGTCAGGGGACGGTCGGCCTGGAACTACTGGAGGACATGCCCGATCTGGAAGCAGTGGTGGTCGGCGTGGGCGGCGGCGGTTTGCTGGCGGGAATCGCCGTCGCTATCAAGGAATCAGCGCCGCATGTACGGGTGGTCGGGGTCGAGCCTGAAGGAGCGCCTGGAATGACTCGTGCCCTGGCCGCGAACCAGGTCGTACCGCTCACGTCAGTGGGCACCATCGCTGACGGGCTGGCGGCGCCATTTGTGGGCCAGATCCCGCTCGCTGTTGCCCAGCGTTACGTGGACGACGTCGTACTGGTCAGCGATGCCGAAATCCGGGAGGGAATGGTCCTGATTATGGAGCGGGCCAAGCTGATGGCCGAGCCGGCCGGGGCCGCCGCCTTCGCCGCGCTGCTCGCCGGACGTTGCGGGATACGGCCTGGAACTCGCGTTGCCGCGATCGTCAGCGGCGGTAATGTCGACCGAATGAAGCTCAAGGAGCTGCTGTAGGGCAGAGCCGAAGCAGTCGGCGGTCGGATGTGAAGGCCCGACCGCCGACTGTGTGAACTACTTCTTGATGACGGCCGAAGCGGTCTTGGCCGTCTTCGAGACGACCAGTTTGTCCCACATGCCGGCTGAGGCATGACCGGGCACGGCGCAAATGATCAGATAGTTTCCCGCTTTATTGGCGGTGAACGAGAACTTCTGCACCTTGCCCTTGCTTACGCCCTGGGTCGGATTGGCCGAATGGGCGCCGTTGAAGGCATCCTTTACGGTGCTCGTGGGTGGGGTCTTGGAAAAGGCAACGACTTGAGCGCTGTGCGGCAAGGGCGCCTTGTTGCTGAGGGTTACATTCACTTTGTCGCCGAGCGGGACGGTCACGGTCATCTGCCCCTTGGCGGCGCCGTTGAAGTTGAAGCCGGAGGTGTTGTTGTCGTAACCGGCAATCAAGGTGAGACTCACCACTTTGCCCTTGGTGGACACCCAGGTTGGGGCCGAGGTCTTGTGGGCGGCGCTCGCGCTAAGCGGGCCCGCCATCAGGCCACCGACCATCAAGATCGTTCCGCCGAATCGCACCATCGAGGATCGTTTCATGGAAGACAGACTCCTTACGAATAAGGGCCGGGCCCGAGGGTAATGCACCGATGGATTCAACCTCACCCCAAAATCCGAGTAGTGAGGATAGCGACCCACCACGAGCCCCCCGTCGGTGAAGGCCCAGTTTATGCCGCTGGATTGTCGCGCGATTCCGAGGCTGAAACCGCGATTTCCCGTGGCCAAAATGGTTCGGCGCGATGCGCCGCATCCTTTATAACGGTAGCTCATGGAGCGGCTACCTGTCCAATGCTCCTTTCGCCAACACTTCGTACGGTAATTAGCTGCCCATAATGTTGTCACTTGCGGAGGCGGTTCACATGGGCCGTATTTGGCGTGCGGACCCGGGAAGTGAAATAAAGACCACCCAAATGGTCTATTTGCGTCTTGCACATATAGGTCTATGTTGTGGGAAAGGTTGATCCCTCATCTAAGGCACTGAGGGAACCTGCACTTCGGACATGGAAATGGAGAAGGAACAATGTTGCAACCCGTGGAGACCTCGGCTATTCGTCCGGTCGAACAAGCCGGCAGACTGCTTGGCTCGATGATCGCAGCCGGCCAGCGCCGTCGCGCACGCCACAGTATTCCCCTTGGGAGCGCCGACTCGCGGGCGGCGGCCCTGGAAATCTGGACCAGGGCTGGACGTACGTTGGCAGCCAGCGATGACGACGTGGAGGCATTCGTGCGGTCGTATCAGGACGCATTTCGTTCCTATTTGCTGTCGTAATCCTGCACCCGACTGCTTCGGCGGCGAGCGGCCGGCTGCCTACGAGGTAAGCGGATCAGCTCCGCACGTGACGGGTTGGTGCCGCGAATACGTTCGCAAGGCAATGAACACCTTTGGAATGCGCACGCGGCCTAAAGGTCTCGTTGCGGCTTCGGCTTAAAATGGGGCGCGTCGTACTAAATGCCGGCGCCTCCACACAGGCAAGCCGCCCTCCATGCGAAACGCGGCTCAAGCTAGAGCGGCGGCAATGCAGATCAATCGCTCGCTCTCATCTTCATACGGCGATGATTCGTAATCGCCATACAGCGATCGCGCCGTAAAGCCGGTGCGCGCCAACAGGTGGTCCAATTCATAGCGATAGGTTAGGCGAAGCACGATATCGGTTACGGTGCGCCGGAAGGCGCCGCTTTCGCCGTACACCTCGTCAAAGAGCAGCGTCGTATGCGCCAACTGCTTTGCGGAGCTGAACACGGTGGCCGACCAGAGGGTGACCACCACATCCAGGTTACTGGGCAGCGGTCTCGAGAAGCGATGAAGGACTACACCCTGCTGAGTATCGCGCATGGCCGCATACGGGCTGGCTAGATCGAGCATCAGACTTCCACCGGGGCGAAGATGCCGATGAATGCACTCCAAACAGGCCATTTGGTTGCGCGGAGTGAGGAGATGCATGAAGGTGTTCAGACCGACGATCGCCAGGTCAAACGGACCACCCGGCGCCTCGAATCGTGTCATGTCACCTTCGACCAGCGTGAGGCGATCGCCATAGCCTGCCAATCGATCGGCCGCCGCCTTGAGCATCACCGGTTCGCGGTCCACGCCGGTGACCGACGCTCCCGACTCGAGCATGGGGACAAGTAAGCGCCCCGTGCCGCAACCCAGTTCGAGGACACGGGCGCC
>JAICHN010000248.1 GCA_025924845.1 Chloroflexota bacterium
GGGTCTCACGAGCCGGTGCTGCACATCGCGCCCGGCGATACGGTGATTACCGCGACGGTCGACGCGGCCGGCGGCGACGCCGTCGGCGCCGCCGTCGCGGAGCGCGGTAACCCGCAGACCGGCCCCTTCTTTATCGAGGGCGCCGAGCCGGGTGATACCCTGGTCGTCCACCTCGATCGGATCACCCCCAGCCGCGCCAACGGTTTCGCCGCCACCGTTCTGGCCTCCAACGTGGTCGATCCGGAGGAGGCGCGGCGCCTGCCTGAACGAGCCAATGCCGATTGGCGGTTCGATCTCACCGAGAACACTGCTACCCTGCTCACGCCCGAAACCCGGCTGGGCCGGCTGAGCTTGCCCCTTGCCCCGATGTTGGGCTGCTTCGGGGTCGCGCCCGCCCGCGGCGAGGCTATCTCGACCGCGACCTCGGCCCAACACGGCGGGAACATGGACTATCGGGGCTTCATCGCCGGTGTCACCGTCTACTTCCCGGTCTTCGTGCCCGGCGCCCTGTTCCATCTGGGTGATGGTCACGCCGTGCAGGGTGACGGCGAGATCGTGGGCACGGGCATCGAAACGTCGATGGAGGTGGAGTTCACGGTTCAGCTACAAAAGGGTAGGCGGATTGGTTGGCCGCGGGGCGAGACGGCCGATCACCTCTTCACGGTTGGGAACGCGCGCCCCCTGGATCAGGCCCTCCAGCACGCTACCACGGAGATGCTGCACTGGCTGGCCGCGGACTATGGGTTGGATGCCAGGGCGGCGAGCATTCTGCTTGGCCAATGCGTGGAGTATGCCGTGGGGAATGTGTTTGATCCGGCCTATACCATGGTTTGCCTGCTGCGGAAGAGTCTGCTGCAAGGGCTCCACTAAGCACCTCTCATGCTGCTTTCAGCTTGCCCTGCTACCGTGTAACCAATGCAGGGCACAGCGCGGGGCCCAGAGGAGTTAATCATGCCCACGGAGGTGCTGGTCATCGACGATGACCCACGCATCACCAGTTTGCTGCAACGGATGCTCCGTTTCGCCGGCTACGCGGTCCGCAAGGCGGCGGACGGCGCTCAGGGTCTGGCCATGGCGGCCGAGCAGCGACCCGATCTGGTCATTCTCGATGTTATGCTCCCTGGTACGGATGGGCTAACGGTCTGCCGCCGTATGCGTCTACTCGGCGACGTCCCCATCCTCATGCTGACCGCGCGTGACGACATTCCCGATCGCGTGCTCGGGCTGGACGCGGGCGCCGATGATTATTTGGTCAAGCCTTTCGCGGTCGAGGAACTGTTGGCTCGTGTCCGCGCCTTGCTCCGCCGCGCTGTCGAGACCGATCAGGATGAAGGCGACGGGCCGACCAATCTGGAGTTCGCCGACCTGGTGCTCGATGCCGGCGCTCGCTGTATTCGTCGCAATGGACGTGTCACCCCGGTCAGCACGACGGAATACAAGCTGCTTCGACTGTTGATGCGCCATCCCGGCCAGGTGCTGACCAGGGAACAATTGATGGATCGAGTCTGGGGCCTGGAGTATGTCGGTGAGTCCAATGTGCTGGAGGTATACATCCGCTACTTGCGGATCAAGCTGGAGCAATACGGGTTGCCGCGCCTGATCCACACGGTACGCGGCACCGGCTACGTGTTGCGGGAGTAGCATACATGCCGATCCGCCTCCACCTCGCCCTCTGGTGCGGGACCATTCTGGCCGCCGCGCTGCTCTGCTTCGCCGGCTTGCTCTGGCTGGCGGCCGGGCACACCCTAAGGGACGCCGCGGACCAAATCATCAAAGGACGAGCGGGCCGCGTCGATACGCTCCTGGGCGCCGGCACGGAGAACCACCAGAGCCCAGCCCAGGTAGTTAAGGTATTTTCCTCCCCCGGCGTGACCGTCGCCCTGGCCGACGCCTCCGGCGTCGTTCTGGCCCAGAGCATCGGCGGCGGTCTGCCTCGCCCTCCCTGCGTCGGCCTCTGTCCGCAAGGGCGGTGGGCCGGCCTGGTCAGCTTGCCCGATCAGTCCTACTACAACCGGCGCGTCGAAGGCCAGCCGTTCCGCGTGTACGTGATGCGGCGTGACGCGCCCGGCCCGGTTCGCTATATTCTGGTCGGCCACGATATCAGCTATATCGACGATACCCTGCAGACCCTGCTGGCCCTGCTCGTGGCCGGCAGCCTTCTCTGCCTGGCGCTCGTGGTGGCCGCCGCCTGGCGCTTCGCCGAGCGCGCTCTGGCCCCCATCGCCACGCTCACCGGAACGGCGGCTTCCATAGCCCGATCCGGCGACCTTGAGGCACGGGTGGCCGCCCCCGCGCGCCTCGACGAAGTCGGCAATCTGGCCGCGACGTTCAATTCCATGCTCGAACGGTTGGCCGGCGCGCGCGAGGCTCAGCGCCGCTTCGTCTCCGACGCCTCACATGAGATCCGCGCCCCACTCACCACCATTCGCGGTAACGCCGAATTGTTGCTCCTGGACCCCACGACCTCGCCCGCCGACCAAGCCGATGCCCTACGGGACATCGCGACCGAGGCGGCGCGCCTTACTCGCTTGGTGGATGGGCTGCTCGCCCTGGCGCGCGGCGATGCAGGCCGCCGGAGTCCGCCGCAGCCGGTTCGTCTGCATGAATTGGTAGCCGCGCAGGCGCACGCCATGGCCGAACGCTCCGAGATCCCCCGCTTCACCCTTGGCCAGTGTACGCCTGCCCTGGTGCGCACCGATCCCGACCGCCTCGAGGAAGTGGTGACCAACCTGCTGGACAATGCCGCCAAGTATACGCGGCCCGACGGTGAGATCACCTGTACGTTGCGCACGGAGGCGGGCTGGGCTGTTCTGGAAGTGCGCGATACGGGGATTGGCATTCACCCCGACGACCTGCCGCACATCTTCGAGCGCTTCTACCGCGCCGATCGCGCTCACGGCCGGTCCGAGCTTGAGGCGGCGGCAGGCATGAAACAGGCGGTTCCAGGCAGCGGGCTGGGGCTGGCCATCGCGCGCCAGATCGTGGAGGAAGCCGGGGGCGCCCTTACCGTGGCGAGCGTCCTGGGTGAGGGAAGCTGCTTCACCGTTCGTCTTCCGCTGCTCACGGCACACCGCGACGGGAAGCAAATATCCTAAGCCGCTCATATTAGTCTCAGCTTTGCCCCTTAACGTGGATTATGGACGAGGTAGTCCGCGCCATGCGCGGTACGCCATCCCCGAGGTCCGGCGCCGGCTCACCGCATTCCGGCCCTGTGGTGAAACGGAACGCCGTGCCCGCCACGCCCTTCAACGCGCATATTCTGGAGGTAAACCACCTATGCGACTGATCAGGTTTCTTCTTCTTCCCCTACTGGTCATCGGGCTGTTTTTGCCGCCCCTGGCCATGGGCGCCGCTCATGCCGCCCCCACTCCGGCCCTTCAGGTAAACCCGACCTCGGTTGCCCCCAACGGCACCTTCGCCGTAAGCGGGAGCGGTTTTGAGGCAAACCAAACCCTGGTGCTCAAACTGGATTCGACTACCCTTTCCGCCTCTGTCGTCACCGATGGATCAGGGGCCTTCGGACCCGTGACCTACACGGTGCCTGCCGGTACCATGAGCGGCAGTCATCCAATTTCGGCGAGTTCGACCGGCGGGCAGCTCCTGGCCTTGAGTGCCATACAGGTTACCGCGCAGCCGGCCACTCTTTTGCTTACTCCGGCGAGCGGTGCTCCCGGCGCCCGGATCCTGGTCGCCGGCTCCGGCTTTACGGCGAATGAGCCGGTCAGTATCGCCCTCGGCACTACGGTACTCGCCAATACCGCCGCCAACGCTCAGGGCCAGATTTCGGCAAGCCTCACCCTGCCGCAACGTCTGGCGGTCGGTGCGAATACCCTCGTTGCCACCGGCTCGACCAGCAAAGTAAGCGCCAATGCCGCTTATACGGTGAGCGCACCGACCATCGCGCTGAGCGCGACAAGCGGCGCGAGCGGCAGCAGTCTCACCGTGGTCGGCCATAACTTCGCGGCGAACGAGACCGTACACGTCTCCTTTGCCGGCACGACGGTTGCCCAGGTCAACACCGACGGCTCCGGTTCCTTCTCCACCACGTTCGCCGTTCCGGCCGGTACTTCCGGCGTGGTTCAGATCACGGCGACCGGCGTCAGCAGCGCCATTGCGGTCAATGCTTCCTTCACGCGCATCGGTGGGCCGGCCGTGCTGACCCTCGCGCCGGTGAGCGGCGCTCCCGGCCTGCGCGTGCAGGCAAGCGGCTCGGGCTTCATGGCGAATGAGCCGGTCACCATCGCCCTTGGCACTACCGCGCTCGCCACCACCACGGCGAACGCCCAGGGCCGGATTTCGGTAAGCCTCACCTTGCCACAGCGTTTGGCGGCGGGTGTGAATACCCTGACCGCTACCGGTTCAAGCAGCAAGCTTGTCGGCAGCGCAACCTATACGGTGAGCGCGCCGACCGTCGCGCTGAGTACGTCAAGCGGCGCGAGCGGCAGCAATCTCACCGTGGTCGGCCATAATTTCGCGGCGAACGAGACCGTACATGTCTCCTTTGCCGGCACGGCGGTTGCTCAGGTCAACACCGACGGTTCCGGTTCCTTCTCCACCACATTCGTCGTTCCGGCCGGCACCTCCGGCGCGGTGACGGTGGCGGCTACGGGCGTCAATAGCCTGGTTACGGCCAATGCCTCCTTTACGCGTACGGGAGGGATCATTCGGTCGAACGTCAATAACATCGCCGCCGGCGGCACGTTAACCCTGACCGGGAGCGGGTTTGGGGCCAACGAGCCAATCCAGATCAGTATTCCCGGCGCCGTGCTGCTCAACATTCATGCCAACGCTCAGGGAACCTTCTCCACGCCGCTGATCATTCCCGCCACCCACGCGGCCGGAGTCCTGGTGATCAGCGCCCGTGGCCAAACCACTGAAGTGGCGACCACCACCAAGGTTACGGTTATCCGCGCCAACACGATCATCCGGTCGAACGTTAACAACGTTGCCGCCGGCGGCGCCCTGACCCTGACCGGGAGCGGATTTGGGGCGAACGAGCTGGTCCAAATCAGCATTCCTGGGGCCGTGCTGCTCAACATCCATGCCAATGCTCAGGGCGCTTTCTCCACCCACCTGACCATTCCCGCCACCCACGCGGCCGGAGCCCTGGTAATCAGTGCCCGTGGCCAAACCACCGGACTGACGTCCACCACCCAGGTTACGGTCATTGCCCGTACCGCCGAGATCATTCGGTCGAACGTCAACAACGTCGCCGCCGGCGGCGCGCTGACCCTGACCGGGAGCGGGTTCGGGGCCAACGAGCCGATCCAAATCAGTATCCCCGGGGCCGTGTTGCTGAACACTCATGCCAATGCTCAGGGTGCTTTCTCCACCCATCTGACCATCCCCGCCACCCAGGCGGGAGGAGTCCTGGTGATCAGTGCTCGCGGCCAAACGACTGGGCTGGCGACCACGACTAAGGTCACGGTCCTCCCCTTGCCCGCGAACACCCTTACCACCAAGGCGACCACCTGGTACTTCGCGGCCGGACAGACCGCGGACGGCACCTCGCTGTCCATAGCGGTGCTCAATTCGAACAACGCGGCCGTACAGGGCACGCTGACCCTGTTCTACGGAGCAGGACAGACTCGGGCCATCCCCTTCAGTCTGGCTGCCCAGGCACGCGGCACTTACGACATCGGTCGCTATGTCGGCGCCATGCCGCAAGTGGCGATCATGATGCACGCGAACCGGCCGATCGCGGCGGCCCGCATCAGCAGCAAGCAGGGGAATAACTACATGGCCAGCGCGGGCGTATCGGCGCCCTCGCGCACCTGGTACATGGCCGAGGGTTACACCGGCCTGAGCTTCACCGAGACCCTGTTCCTACTCAATCCCGGTTCCAGTTCGGCTCGCGTCCACCTTATCTGGCCGCTGGGCAACGGTAAGGCATCCGTCCAGCACGATGTGATCGTGCCCGCGCATACCCAGGTTTCGGTACCGGTCAACTCCTACGTCAAGCATGCTTCGCATTCGACGATGATCAGCTCCGATCAGCCCATTGTAGCGGCTCGCCGTATCATCTTTGGTAACGATCATCAAGGCGCGACCCTCAAGCCCGGCCTCACGCGGAGCTCGACCACGCTCTACTTCGCCGAAGGCTCTACCGCGAACGGCTTCGAGGAGTACCTGACCATCTTTAATCCGGATCGGACGCGCGCGGCGCAGGTGACTGCCCAGTTCCACAACCCGCAAGGGCAACTGTTGGGTACGCGTACGATTACGGTAGGCCCCCTATCGCGGGGTACGATCAAGGTGAATACGGTGGCGCATAGCTCGTCTATCGCCACCGTGCTTCACAGCAACCTACCCATCGTGGCCGAGCGAGCGCTCTACTTTGGCGCCCCGAACGGCAACTCGGCGGGCGGTACGGTAGTCTTCGGCCGCTCCACCGGAGCTACAGGCTGGGCCTTCGCGGGCGGTAGCCTTCGTCCGGGTCAGGTGGAATTCGACCTCCTGTACAATCCGAACCCGCGGCCCAACGACATTCTGATCACCTACCACACGCCGAGTGGTCAGCTCATGCATGCCACCTTCAATGTGCCGGCTAACGCGCGAGTGACCGTCGATCTGCTTCGTTCGGTGCCCGGCCTGCCGCGTGACTTCCACGGGGTAACGATGCGATCGCTGAGCAATCTGCCTTTTCTGGCCGAGCAGGCGGTCTACAACCAACATCTGACCCGCGGTTATGCCATGGCGGGCGCGCCCGCGAGCTAAATGTTCTTCGGCCATGATGATCAGGGCGGGGTCTCGGAAGACCCCGCCCTGATCGTGCCTGCAGGACGGCACGGGCTAGTACCGTTTGCCGGGGGCCTTAGGCAATCTTGACGACGAAGTCCTATACCCGCGGGCCTATCATGGATCCGTGGGTAGGACATCAACCCCCACGGATCCAGGCACGGTACCGCGGTGCGCGCTCGTGCCGGGGAAGAGCGATGACAGGGAGATAGGTATGCTTAACGAGACGATGCGAAATACCATGGACCAGATCCCCATTGACAGCACTGTTTATGACAGCGCCGGCGACAAGGTTGGTACGGTCGCCGAGTACGATCCGCAGGCGGGCTACCTTCTGGTGAAGAAGGGCTGGCTCTTTGTCCGGGATATCTATATTCCGGCCAGCGCCGTAGCCTCCACGGACACGGAAGCGGTGTATCTGCGGCTACGCAAGGATGACTTGCGGGATGACGCTTATGCGAATCCTCCCGCGGCCGCTACCACGGGTACCACCGGCTATACTATCGCCACGGATGATGACCTCTCTGGCCAGGATCTTACCTCGAGGAGCGGGGACATTCGGGTTCCCGTGCGCGAGGAGGAGTTGACCGCGGGCAAACGCCAGGCCGAACAAGGCACGGTACATGTCCACAAGGATGTGGTCGAGGAAGAGCAGACCGCCAGCGTACCGCTGCGGCAGGAGCGCGTAACGGTCGAGCGGGTCCCGTACACCGGTGACGACATCGACCAGGACGTGCTGGGCAAGAACGCCTTCGTCGAGGACGACATCAATGTGCCCGTGATGGGTGAGGAAGCGGTGGTTGGCAAGCGGGTACGCGGCGTCGAAGAAGTGCGAATCCACAAGGATGCCGTGACCGATCAAGAGCAGGTCAGCGATACGGTGCGCAAGGAACGTGTGACGGTCGACGGGGTGGACGACCAGGGCCGGGCGCCCGTCGACCAGGACAACATCCGACGTTCGCGCTGATGATGCTTTGGTCGGCTCTCCGTGCCGCCGACCTCGGCAGGACGTGGGGGGGGGGGGGGGCCCACACCCACGGTGGCCCCCCCGCCCCCCGCAGGGGCCCACCCCCGCCCGGAGGATCAACACCA
>JAICHN010000249.1 GCA_025924845.1 Chloroflexota bacterium
CCTCCCACATCAGCGCGATGCCTCCCGCAATGTCATCTTGCAACGGGCGAAGGAACCCTAGCCCGAGCAGGCAATGGCCCTCGGTCCACCGATCTCCCACGGTGCGAGCGAGGGTGACCGCCTCGCTCAGGTGCTCTACCGCCTCGGGATCCCCTAGATCTATTGCTGCCCAACCGCGAACGAAGCTGCCTACAGCCCGCGCGGGCAGCGGCACCTCGTCCCCGTGAGCGAGCAGTTCGTCGGCCCACCGCCGGGCCTCGACCATCTGCCCCTGGATCCACCAGAAGAAGTGCAGGCGGCGGAGCAACCGGCCGACAGCGGCATGGTCGCCATGGTCGAGCAGCCAGCGGAGAGCCGCGCGCACGTTGTCCTGCTCTACGGCTAACCGGGCGATCCAGCGGACCTGATCCGGACCCCACAGTTCGGGCTCGATCGCTTCCACCATCGCCACGATGTAGCAGGCGTGCGCCGATCGGATGGCAGATTCCTCGCCGCTGGATCGAAGCACGTCGCGCGCGTACTCCATAACGGTCTCGAGCATGCGAAAGCGCGGCTCACCGTCCGGCCCCGCCACGGCCTGGAGCAGGTTCTTGTCCACCAGCGAGGCGAGGCGATCGAGAAGTTCCGGGGGCACGGTGTCAACCGGCTCGCCGCTCAGCAAGACCGCCGCCACCGCCTCCGGGGTGCAGCCGCCGACGAAGGCGACCAGGCAGCCGAAGAGGTGCTGTTCCTCGGGCGTGAGCAGGTCGTAGCTCCAGCCAATCGCCGTACGTAGGGTCTGATGCCGTACGGGGGCGTCACGCACGGCGGTCGTAAGGAGGTCGAGGCGCTGTCCCAGGCGGGCCAGCAGTGCCGCGGGCGAAAGAATCTTGAGCCGCGCCGCCGCGAGTTCGAGCGCCAACGGCAGGCCGTCGAGCCGGCGGCAGAGCTCGGCGATGGCGGGGCCATTCGCCGTGGTGAGCGCGAAGGCCGGCCGCACTGCCTGGGCACGCTCGACCAGCAGGGCAACCGCCGGCTGCGTGGCGAGGTCTATCGTGCCTGTTTGTTGGTCATCTTCCGGCACCGGTAAGGGCGCCAGAGGGAACTCACGCTCCCAGCGCAGGCGCAACGGCTCGCGGCTCGTCGCCAGCACTACCAACCCCGGTACCTGCTCCAGTAGGGCGCCCACGTCGGTCGCCGCCTCCAACACATGTTCCATGTTGTCCAGCACCAGCAGGAGCGGTTGCTCGGCCAGGATATGCGCCAGGGCCTCCGGGATGGTTCGCTCACCAGCCTCGTGGATTCCCAGGCCTTGGCCGATATGACCGAGGACACGGGCCGGATCGCGGATCGGTGTCAGATCGACGAAGGCGACACGCCCCTTGACATGCGACCGCAAATCGGCGGCGAGTTCGAGTGCCAGTCGTGTCTTACCGACGCCGCCGGGGCCGGTGAGGGTGAGAAGCCGCGCGCCCAGACGTTCAATCAGGTGCCGCGCCGCGGCCAGCTCATGCGCACGACCGATCAACGCGGTTGGCGTCGCCGGGAGGCGCGCCGCTGGGGTAAAAGGCGCGCCCTCGGTCGATGTGACAGGCGCCGACGTGTTGCCCGCCAGGCGCGCCGGGGAGGCCGCCTCCGTGTCCTCGCCGCGGCGCGGCAGTAGGGCCAGCAGGGCGGCGCGCTCGGTGTCGCGCAGCCCCAAAGCATCGGTGAGGGCACGCACGGTCTGCGGATAAGGGCGGCGCCGGTCGCCGCGCTCGAGCGCACCCACCGCCTGGGATGTCAGGCCGGCCCGCTCAGCCAGTTGCTCCTGCGAGAGCCCGGCCGCCTCGCGCAGCCGCCGTAACCGCGCCCCAAAGTTTTCAGGCGCATCATGACCTGCTCCGAGCATAGATCGCCGCTCTCCATCCCCCGACACTCATCTCCCAAAATGTAGCACGGGAAAATGTAGCGGGCTACGCGCGACGCTCCAGTAGGGCTGTTCGGCTCGCGCCGCGGGAAGCACGGTGCATAGCTCTACACTCCACCACGGTTCGCCACGGTTTGCACCGTAGAGGCGCTGTGGAGGGAGTATCGCTGTCAGGACCAACCCGGCGTGGCGCAGACTGGGGTTGTTGCCGGAACGCTCGCCGGCATGATGACGGCGAGGGCGGAATTCCGGCCGGAGTAGAGAGAAGGAGGAACGATCATGACATTCGCCAAGCCTATGGAACGGGCGGCGCCGGACACGAGTATCGATACGCTGCGGGCGCGCCTTCAGGGTCAACTGATCGAGCCCGGCGACGCTCCATACGAGGCGTCCCGCGCGGTCTGGAACGCGAGGGCGGCCGGGCGGCCGGAACTCATCGTCCGCTGCGCCGACGCGCTCGATGTCGCGGCCGCCATCGGATTTGCCCGCTCACACGACCTACCGTTGGCGGTACGCAGCGGCGGGCACAGTGTCGCGGGCCATTCGACCTGTGACGGCGTGGTGATTGACCTATCGCTGATGCGAGGGATTGAGATCGACGCGGCGCGGCGGGTCGCGCGGGTTGAGCCGGGTCTGACCTGGGGCGAGGTAGCGGCGGCCACCCAGCCGTACGGCCTGGCCATTACCGCCGGCGACACGGCATCGGTCGGGGTCGGCGGCCTGACCCTCGGCGGCGGCATCGGCTGGATGGCGCGCAAACATGGCCTGGCCATCGATAATTTGCGCGCCGTGGAGTTGGTGACGGCGGACGGGTCTTTCCTGCGCGCTGGTCCCGAGGAGCACGCCGATCTGTTCTGGGGCCTGCGTGGCGGGGGCGGCAACTTCGGCGTAGCCACCGCCTTCGAGTTCGACCTGCACCCGGCAGGGATCATCCTTGGCGGCGCCGTGTTCTATGATGCGCACGATCCGGAGCAGACCGCGGCAATTCTGCGTTCGTATGCGCGTCTGGCCGCGGCGGCGCCGGACGAACTGACCACGCAGGCGCTGCTGATGGCCGCGCCGCCGGTCCCGTTCATCGCCGCCGAACAGCATGGGCGGCCGGTGGTTGCTATCGCCATCTGCTACACCGGCGACCCCGCGGTGGGCGAGCGGGTGACGGCGCCGCTGCGCGGACTGGCTCGTCCGCTCGCCGACGTAGTGGGGCCGATGCCCTATGCCGCGATCTTCTCGCTCACCGCGGCAGGCGAGGTGCGCGGCCTGCGGCATCACGTCCGCTCGGCCTTCATCGAGATCCTCGACGAGGGGGCGCTACATGCCCTGGTGACCGCCTCCGCCGCCACCATGTCGACCGAGACGCTGGTGCAACTGCGGGTGCTCGGCGGCGCCATGGGCCGCGTGGCCCCGGACGCCACCGCGTTCGCCCACCGCGACAAGGGGCTCATAGTCATGGTCACCAATTATGGCCCGGATCCCGACGGCGATGCGGAGCGGTGGGAGCGCACCGAACAGGTGTGGCGCGCGATCCAGCCCTACGCGGCTGGGGTATACGTCAACTTCCTGGGCCGTGAAGGCGACGATCGGATTCGAGAGGCATACCCGCCCGCGATCTATGCCCGCCTGGCCGCGCTCAAGGTCCGCTACGACCCGCATAACCTGTTCCGGCTCAATCAGAACATTACACCGCACTGACGACATGAAGACGATCACCGCGGAACGACGCATTATCAATCCCCGGTCCGGCTAGGCATGCCGGGCTATGTCCAGGCCGATAAGCAACCGGCATGGGCAGGATGAAACCACGAGCAGCAGTATTAGAGCAACCACGAAGGAGATTTCCATGAATACACCAGTTACCAGGCCGGTCGGCTCCCTGATCGCGGCGCTGTTGAGCGCCGCCGCCTTACTGCCCCAAGCGGCCCATGCCGGCCCCGCCGCCCCGGTCAAGCCGTTCGGGCCGAACATCGTGGCGAACGGCGGCTTCGAGATCGGCGCCGACCCGGGTTCCGCCCTTGGCATCCCTGCCGGCGCGCCCCTGCTCACCGGCTGGCTGGCGGTGAGCAGAGAGGTACGCGTCGTCGGCACCGGGTGGCAGGCTGAGGAGGGCGCGCGCAGCCTCTCGCTGGCGAACCCAGGCCCGGCGGCCGGCGACCCGAGCATAGTGCCGCCCAGCGCCGGCGGCGTCAAGCAGACTATCCATACCAAGGTCGGACAACGTTACCGCGTGACCTTCTACCAGGCGGGCAACCCATACGATCACCAGCCGGCAGTCTTGCGGATGCGGATCGGGGCGATGACCAAGGATTTTACCTATCAATCGGATGCGACGGCCACGCCCAAAAAGGTGCAGTGGGTCAAGCGCTCATTCGTCTACACGGCCTCGGCCGCCGGCACCCTGCCGGCCTTCTACGCGAACTACACGCCGGGCAACGATCCCCTGGCCATCGATAATGTGCAGGTGCGCGCTATCCGGCCCGCCCCGTCCACCGGGTCGTAAGGAGCATGCCATGTCTACCGCTACCCAGTCTGTTGTTCTACCGCATGAGGGAGAGTCCCTCGGGCTGCTCGGAGTCACCAAGGTGCCGGGGACGGCGACGGGCGGCGCGTTTGCCATCGTCGAGCACGTCATCCCGCCGGGCATTATGCTTGCGGTTCCCCATACCCACAGCCGCGAAGACGAGGTCTCGTTCGTTATCGAGGGAGAGATCGGCGGCTTCATCGGTGATCAGGGGTTCCGGGCGCCCAGGGGAGCGTATGTCCTGAAGCCGCGCGGCATCCCCCATGCAGTGTGGAATAGCGGCTCGGAGGTCGCCCGCATCGCCGAGATCGTCTCGCCTGCCGGGTTTGAGTCGTTCTTCGCGGCGTTGAATGCCCTCCTCACCAGCGCGACGGCGGAGGAGGCAATGGCCCAGGTGCCGGCGCTCGGCGCCCAATACGGCCTGATCTATCACCTGGAGGACCTGCCCATGCTTCTGGAGAAGCATGGGCTCACCCTACCGGCCTAGGATGAGGGCGACCGCGCCCACTGATTCCCGAACGTAGGACCGGTGGACGCGTCCTGCAAGGCACGTGAAGATGCAGCAAAAAATAACCTATGGCGGGCGGTTTGCGCCCAAAAGGAGACGGATCGATGATTCTACGACGTGCGCTTATCCTGGCCTGCATCCTGGCGGCCGGAGCGGGAGTGCGGGCGGCGCCACTCGGCCGCACGTATGCCGCGCCGACAGTACCCTCACCGCGGCTTCAGAACGTGGTCGGGGACTGGACCTCGACCGAGATCTCCCTCATCCAGTATAGGAACAGCATCACGGGGACGGACGCACCGACCAACGGCACGCGCGTCGAATTCACCCTCGCTCCGGATGGACGCTACACGTACTCCGCACTGCTCCAGGTGACCTCCTACACCTGCACCGATTCCCTGTTCGCTCACGAGACAGGAAAGGCTCTCGTGATGTCCGAGCGCCTGACACTGGTACCGGCGACGAACACCCTTACCAGCAAGGACACCTGTGTCTCCAGGTTCAATTACGTCAAGCAGCTCCCGTTGACGAAACGGGCATACCAATGGAAGGTCGATCGGCTCCAATGGGGCACGAAGCTCTGCCTGCGGAATGAAAGCGTGCATGCGCAGCCGGGCTGCTACCAGCTATCCGGCCGTTCGGATACCGTCCCAACCACGAGCGCCGACGGTGCCGCCTGGACGCATCGTGTCTCGGGCACCAAATCCTGGCTGCGCGGCGTCAGCTGCCGGAATGCGAATGCCTGCCTCGCCGTAGGTGACTCCGGCGTCATCCTACGCAGTAGGGACGGAGGCGCTACCTGGACCAACGCGAGCCTTTCGGGCTTTGAGAACAACGTCAAGGCCGTCAATTGTACCAACGCGGGCACTTGCGTAGCCGTGGGCACGGGCACCCTGCTCCATGGCGGCAATGGCCGGCTGGTAGCTCAGAACAGTGATGCGTGGCTGTTCGGCCTCGCTTGCCCGACGCCAAGCGCCTGCGTGGCGGTAGGTAACGGCAGCGCCATCGCAATTACCGCTGATGGAGGCGCCACATGGAAGGTGCGCGCGCCGACTATGTCGCCCCAACTCAACGGCGTCAGTTGCATCAGCGCACTGCTGTGCGTAGCCGTTGGTGGGAGCTGGGGCGAGCAGGGGATCGTCCTGACCAGCACCGACGGCGGCGCCACCTGGACGCGCCGCCTGACGAGCAGCACCTACGAACTTGACGGAATCACCTGCCCCACGGCTCGCCTGTGCGTGGCGGTGGGCGGTAACTCGTCTGACGGCGCCGTCCTGATCAGCGTCGACGGAGGCATCACCTGGAAAGCCCACGAACCGGGCATCGACAACATCCTGCAGGGCGCCGCTCTGCATGGAGTTTCCTGCACGAACGCGGGTACCTGCGTAGCCGTTGGTGATCGCGGCACCATCCTGACCAGCACTGACCGTGGGGCAAGTTGGGCCGGCCAGGTCGCGGCCGGCGGTGACCAGGTCACGCCGCTACGCGCCGTCAGTTGCGCGAGCGCGAGCAACTGCGTGGCGGTTGGTGACCGCGGCATCATCATACAACTGCGGCCATAGACGCGTCCCGGTTCTGGGGTAATTGGTGCTCAGGCACGGCTGTCGCAATAGCCTGGAGCCGAATGCGGAACCGCCAGGATATTTAGGCTAAGTTGTACTAGGCGCTGCCCGCGCCTGAGGGTACGCACCAGGCCACGCCCAAAAGGGCCGGCAGACAAATCAGCGCGGCGACCATGAACATGCCGGACGCTTGCAGGTGATCGTACAGGTGGCCGAACAGATTGGCCCCCGCCACCGAGCCCACGCCGAAGAGCGCCGCGTTGAACAGCGTTTGGCCCGTGGCCCGTAACCGCGCGGGAACCCGATATTCGACGAAGGTGACGCCCGCGACGTAAAAGCCGGCGAAGCCAAGCCCATGCAAGGGCTGGAAGAGCAAGGCGAGACGATAATCATGAAGCAAGGCGTAGGCGCTCCAGCGCACGATATCAGAGCACAGCCCCACGATCAACAATGGCTTGACCCCGACTCGCCGGATAGCCCAACCGGCGAGGGCCATCATGGGCAATTCGCTCAGCGTAGCCAGTCCGGCTGCCGCCCCAATCACTCCCGTGCCGGCGCCCAGGCCCTGCATATAGAGGCCGAAGAAGGTGTTATAGGCCGAAAAGGTACCGTAGCCGACGGCGGCACAGATCAGGAAGAGGACAATTACCCGATCGCGCAGCACGGAGGGGATGCCTTCGCCGCGCGCCAACCGGACGCCCCGATCCTGCGTTGGTATGGTGAGACTGACCAGGAAGGTGCAGAGAAGAAACGCGCCATAGAGCGGAAACACGGCCAGGATGCGGCGACCGCCCAGGAACTGTCCCGCCACCAGCGAGGAACAGAGGTAGCCCAACGACCCGTAAAAGCGCACCGCGCCGTAGCTTCCGCCGTTCCGCCGCAGCCACTCCAGGGTCGAGGAGTCGGCCAGCGGCACCACCGGACTGAGCGCGAAGGCCAGCAGCGCCATCAGCAGAACCAATGACGTAAAGCCCCCCATCGCGGGCACGAGGGGCGCCGTGATTGCCGCTACCAGCAGCGCGCCGGCCAGCACTTGCTTTCGGCGGCCGAAGCGATCGCTCAGCAGGCCCCAGAGGGGAGGCAGCACCACCCCGGCCATGGGCGGCAGCGAGGCGATCAGTCCGATCCGTGCGCCATCCAGGTGGATCGCTTTAAGGTAGAGCGCCGCGTAGGGTCCATAGATCCCCGTTCCTATATAGAACCAAAAGTAGAACATTTTCATGCTCCACGGTCCGGCTTTCCAGGAGCGCATCGTTTCCTTTCCGGTAGTCCGGACTTATTTCACCACGTCGGTGAACCGACGC
>JAICHN010000250.1 GCA_025924845.1 Chloroflexota bacterium
ATAGCCGAACTGCAGACCGATGATCGTAATGACCGTGAGCAGACCGTTGCGCAAGGCATGACGCCAGATAATGACCCGCCGTTTCAGTCCCTTGGCGCGCGCCGTCCGGATGTAATCCTGGCCCAGCGCCTCGATCATGGCGGCGCGGACCATGCGGGTCACCACGCCGACCCCGGAAAGACCCAGAGTGAGGGCGGGCAGGGCCAGGTGCGATAAGAACGACGAGATTGGCCCGGGATCGCCCCGCAGCAGCGCGTCGAGCGATGCGCCCAGGGCCGGTCCAATCCCGAAGGAGGGGAAGAGGCCCAGGTTGAGCGCCATGACCTCGACCAGGAGGGTGCCGAGCCAGAAGACGGGCATCGAGGTGCCGAGTTGGGCCAGGGCCATGGAAACGTAGTCCAGCGGGGTATGGCGAAAGACCGCCGAAGCCACGCCCAGGGGGACGCCGACCAGCAGGGTGACCAGCATACCCGCTATGGCCAATTCCACGGTGTTGGGTAGGGCAAAGCCGATCAGGCTGAGCACGCTCTGGTGTTGGGTGAGGGAGGTGCCCAGATCGGCATGGCCCAACTGCCCCAGATAACTGAAGAATTGCCGCCATAGCGGCTGGTCCAGGCCGAGTTGGTGGTTGAGTTGGGCAACCTGAGCGGGACTGGCATCGGTGCCCAGGATGACCAGGGCCGGATTGCCGGGGATCAGATGAACGATCAGGAATACGAACAGGGTAATGCCGAAGAGCACCGGGATCAGCAGCAAGAGGCGCTTCACGCTATAGTTGAGCACGGCGCCTCTCTCCGCTGCGTTGTAGGAGGGGGCGCGGCGCCGCCGCGCCCCCAATCGTCAGTGCTGTTACGACAGCCATACCTTTTCAAGCGGCTGCATCGAACCGGTACGGTTCGTCTGGTAGCCCTGCACGTTCTTCTGGGTAATGGCGACCCATCCCTGGGTGGTCAGCATGATCCACGGCAGATCGTGGTTGAGAATCTTCCACGTTTGCACGTACATGGCCTTGCGCTTGGCGCGATCGCTTTCCTGGCGGGCCTGCTGCAAGAGGCGATCGACCGTCGGATTGGAGTACGCGCTCCAGTTATTGGTACCGTTGGTGATGAATCCCGGATACATACCGCGATCCGGGTCGTAGAGATTGAGCGCGCCGATAATCCCGATCTGGAAGTGATGCGCTTCGATGTTGCCGAGGAAAGTCGGCCAATCGCTCTGCACCACGTTTGCCTTAATTCCCGCCTGCTGGAGGACATTTTGCAGGTAGGTGAGAATCTCCACCCGGTTGGGATCGTTATAGGTGGAGAGAGTCAGGCTCAGTTCCTTGCCGTTCTTGGCCAGGATGCCGTTCCCATCCTTTTTCCAACCATCCTGGGCCAGAATGCGGGCCGCTTGTTGGGGGTTGGCCGCCGGCACCTTAATCGAGGCGTCGTAGGACCAGGTGCCCGGCAGCAACGAGGTGACCGACGCCTGGTCGATACTGTGGAAAAACTGCTCGGCAATAGCGCGGCGATCGACGAGCAGGTTTAACGCCTGGCGTACCTTCAGGTCGCTGAGGATGGGATCCTTCATGTTGAGCGGGAGGTAGAGGATGCCGTCCCCGGTTTCCTGCTGAATGTTGACGTTGTGATCCTGGCGCAGGCTAACCACGTCTTGCGGCGGGAGCGGCGAGGTAATGAGGTCGAGCGAATGGGTCTTCAACGCCGTCACCTGCGCCGTGTTGTCGGGCATCACATAGAACACGATCTGGTCGAGATAGGGCGCCGTGCCATAATACTTGGTGTTCCGGGTGAGTTCGATTTTGTTGTTGCGCTGCCATGCCTTGAGCACATACGGGCCGCTACCAATCGGTTGAGTTGCGAAATTCTTGTAGGTCCCCGCGTTCGCGGGCACGATGCCCATGGACAAATAGCTCAGCAGCGGCGCGTAGGGGTATTTTAGGTTGAACTGGACGGTATATGGATCGACGGCGACCACGCTCTTGATCGGTGTATAGAGCTGGATCTGCGGGGAGTTGAATTTCGGATTGATCAGCGTGGTATAGGTGTAAACGACGTCCTTGGCGGTGAGCGCCGCGCCGTTCGAGAACTTCACGCCGTGTCGAAGATGAAATACCCACGTCTTGCCGTTGACCGGTTTCCATGACGTGGCAAGATCCGGCACCGGGGTAAGACTGTTGTTGATGGACACCAGCCCATCGAAGAGCAGGGTATCGACCGCGAAAGCGGACGTATCCTGATACAAGCGCGGGTCCAGCGTCCCGGCGTCGACGGGAAGGGCCACCCTGAGTGTGCCGCCGCGCACCGGCGACGCGCTTGGACGCGCGCTCACCGACCGGGCGGGTCCCATGGCGGCGAGGACGCCAACCAGAAGGGCGCCCGCGCCCGCGATGCGTATACCGCGTGATCGTCCTGACATTTGAAGTCTCCTATAAGAACTACGCCGTCCCCACGGGCGGCAAGGATCGCGAATCCATACGATCAAGTTTAGTCCACCGCCTCTAAGAAAGCGGCCGAACCTCGATTAGCGGTGAACCGCCATCCCTCCTTTCATCCGGACGGTCATACCACCCAGGGCCGCGCCGGCACCTGCCCTCCGGATGGCGGCGGGCGACGCGCTATATGCGGCCACGCGGCGGCAATCTACATGGCTAAGCGTAGGAGCGGTGATGCCGGCGGAAAGGCGCCCGTATAGCCGAATTTTATGGATGTTTCCCTGGCCGCCGCCGTCACCGCGCCGACCAACTGCTCGTAGCTCTCGTCAAAGCGATCGGTCGGCACCGAGAGCCCGTAGGCGCCCACCGGGAAGCCGCGCTCGTCGAAATAGGGCGCGCCAATACAGCACACGCCGCGCGCCATCTCCTCGCGATCGATGGCGCAGCCGGCTCGCGCCGTGGCGGCAAGGCTATTCAGCAGCCCTTCTATATCGGTAATGGTGTGCGCGGTCAGCCGGGGCAGGCTGCGGCTCGCGAAGTACACGCGCACATGGCTTTCGGGGAGATAGGCGAGAATGGCCTTGGTCGAGGCCCGAGCGTGCGGATTCTGATCGTAGCCGATTTCCAGGCTGCGCGCGTGGAGCGCTCGCTTGGGTTCAAGGTACCACTGCACCACGATTTGTTCGCGATACCAGCCGCAGACGCAGGTAGTCTCGTTCACCGTCTCATGCAGTTCACGCAGGATCGAGAGGATGCGCAAGTCGGGAGTGAGCCGAGAGCGTAAGCTATCCTGAAGGAAGGCCACCCGGCCGTTCAAATCGTATTGCCCACCCGGAAGACGAACAATATAGCCCTCCTCCTGTAAGGTGCGCAGCAGGTGATAGCACGTCCCGGCCCGAATAGCCAGGCGCTTACTCAACTGCTTGGCTGTGATCTGTCCATGCTCGGCCGCCACGGCCTCAAGCACGCGCAGTCCGCGCTGCAAAGTAGACAACGATCGGCGAGCGGACGGTTTTTCCGGCAGGGTCTGCACGTGTCACTCTTCATCTAGGGCCGAGGGATTCCAGCGAACCGTGCGCCCAGTTTATAGGCGACCGCTCAGCACTGTCAACGCGGAACGACGATTTTTCGACTATGTGAAAGTTCAGCCGACTCCGCCCCTACCGGCCAAGCGAGCCGTATGGCGCGGGTCCTCTCTGGGAGTGCCCACCGTGGCGCTGGGACAACGTGGGTCACCCCGCGGCGCCAAGTGCGCCTGCCGCCGTTCCCGCCTCGCGCTCGACTGGGGGCATTCCCAGCGCCAACTGCTCATCCAGGGCGGCGATCTCCGCGTGGAGGCGCGCGCCGTCCCACCCCAGCAACCGAGCCATGAGCGTGGCCACGCGCTCGGCGCCGTCACGGCCGCGGCCGGCGGACATGCCCGCCGTGAGCCGGCGGAGCAGCACATCGCTCAGGGTGCGCGCGCCCTCGTGCCGTACCGCGTAGACTACCTGGGCCAGGATGTCGGGATGGGGCGCGCTGACCGGGGCGAGCAGCGATCGGTCGTGCTCGGCAATGGCCAGAACGCGAGCATAGCGTGAGCCGTAGACGTGAATGAGATGCGCGATCGGCGCCGGATCGATCCCCAGACGACGAGCCTGCCCTTCCCCGTTCACCGCTACATAGCGGCTGAGATTCGAGATCATCCCGCCCGGCAAGGGAAGGTCGGCGGTGATGCTCTCGGCCTTGATCCCCAGGATGCGGCACACCGTATCGATCGTATCCTCGGCGATCCAACGGTGGGCGGTGAGCTTACCGCCGATGATACTGAGCAGACCGGAAATCCCCTCGCGCCGGCGATGATCGTAGAGGAGATGCTTCCGGGTCACGTCGGATTCCGCTACGCCCTCGATATGCATCAAGGAACGCACCCCGGCCCAGGTAAAATGGATCGGATCCCAGGGCAGGTTGGGATAGAAGTGCCGCACCTCGGCCAGCAGGTAACGCACATCCTCCTCGTCGGCGGTGATGCGGTCCAGGTCGCCCGTGTAATCGGTATCGGTGGTGCCTACCAGCGAGTAACCGTTCCAGGGCACCACGAAGAATAGGCGCCCATCGGCGCGCGCGAACAGCACCACGGCATGATCGCCCACCCGCGGCATCACCAGATGCACGCCCTTGGTGCGTCGCGAGAGCGTACCCTGCCTGCCCGCCAGGGCGCCGATGTCGTCCAGCCAGGGGCCGGCGGCATTGAGCACCAGGCGGGCGCGCAACTCCAGGCGGGCGCCGGTGAGCGTGTCTTCGGCGATTACCCCGTGTACCGCGTTCCCCTCGCGGATCAGTCCCACCGCCCGCGTATGGTTGTGCAGCGCGGCGCCCGCCTCCTGGGCGGCGATAGCGTTTTCCACGTTCAGCCGTTCAGTAAAGGTGATCTGACCGTCGTAGTAGAGGAAGGAGCCTTGCAATCCCTTCTTGCGCAGCCCCGGCTCCAGCAGCCGCGTCTCCCGTCCGTTCAGATGACGATGGTTTGGTAGGCTCTTGTCGAAGGAGAGCAGATCGTAGAGCACCATCCCGGCCCACAGCTTGAGGCGATGGAACGCGCTCGCCCGATAGAAGGGCATCAGAAAAGGAAGAGGCTGGACCAGGTGCGGCGCGTTGCGCAGGAGACGCTCCCGTTCGCGCAGATCCTCGCGCACCAGTCCAAAGTCATACTGCTCCAGGTAGCGCAGCCCGCCGTGGGCCAGGCGAGTGGCCCGGTTGCTGGTGCCCCAGCCGTAGTCCTCTTTTTCGACCAGGGCGACGCGGAGCCCGCGCAGCGCCGCGTCGCGCGCCGCGCTCAACCCGATAATGCCGCCCCCTACAATGACCAGATCGTACATCGATCGCGATTCCGTCCCGTTCGCTCCGTTCGCTCCGTTCGCTCCGTTGGCCCGTCGCGCCATGTCGGCATCTCCCACTGGTTCTTTCATCGGGGGAACGCTTCACGTAGTCCCCCATCGACGGGGAGCATACTGCCGGTGGTCTTGGCCGAGCGGTCGGAGGCGTAGAAGAGTGCCGCTTCCGCCACGTCCTCGGCGGTCACGTTGACGCGGAGAATGTTCCGCTTCCGGTAAAACTCCTCCAGATCCTGGGGCGCGATGCCATAGGATTTGGCGCGATCCTCGCGGACCTCGGCTGTCCATAACCCCGAACCGGCGAATATGGCATCCGGATTGAGCATGTTGGAGCGGATCCCAAAGGCGCCCCCTTCGAGGGCCAGCACGCGGGCCAGTTGCGCCTGCGCCGCCTTGGACGCGCTGTAGGCGCCAAAATCCTTGCCGGCCGCGGTCACATTCTTGGTGGCGATGAACACAAAGCTGCCGCCCGTCCCCTGTTGCTTCATGACGCGCAACCCCTCGGCGGCGACCAGGAAGCTGCCGCTCGCGTTGATCGCCATGCTCCGTTGCCAATCCTCCAGGCTCAGATCATCCAGGGGCGCCCCAATCGCGATGCCGGCATTGGGAATGACCACATCGATGCCGCCGAAGGCAAGCAGCACCTGGTCATAGGCGGCCCGTACCGATTCCTGGTCCGTCACATCCATACTCACGGCCAGGCCCCGGTTGGTGGAATGGGCGGCATCGATCGCCTCGACCAGGGCCGCCGCGCCCGCCAGGTTGATATCGGCGCAGACCACGTGTGCCCCGGCGGCGGCGAAGCGGCGGGCAATGCCGCTCCCCAACGCGCCGGCCGCGCCGGTGATCAGGACCACGCGACGACTCAGTTCTTGCGCGGGCGGCGCCAGGGTGAGCTTGTAGAGTTCCAGGGGCCAGTATTCGGCCTCGAAGGCATGGGCCTGAGAAAGAGAGCGGTAGCGGCCGATCGCCTCGGCGCCTTCCATGACGGCGATGATGCGATGGTAGGTGTCCTGGATGATATCGAGGTCAACGCTGTCCTTACCGACACAGAACATGCCCAGTCCCGCGACCAGAACCACGCTCGGCACGGGAGGCAACATGGCCTGCCCGGACTGATGGGCGGCGTAATAGGCGCGATACTCCTCCTGGTATCGCGCCACGCCCTCGCGCACCGCCGTCGCCAGGGCGGTGGGGTCGCCCAGATCGGAAGGTTCGATCCAGGCCGGCACGCGCTTGGCATGCAGGATATGGTTGGGCGTGGCAGCGCCTCGTGCCGCCAGATCGCGAGCCCCGGCGGCACTGACCAGGCGCAACACATCCGCGCCGTCGTCGAAACGGACCACCACCCGTGCTTCGGCGCCGAGCAGCCCACGTAGGAGCGGCGCGATCCGCACGGCCGCGGCGCGCCGCTCCTCGGCCGAGGGGACGACGCGCGTGGGCGTCCTCAACGCCGTGCCGGCAGCAGTGTGGCGGGTGATGTAGGCGACGGCGCGATTGACCATCTCAATGTGCAGGTTGTAGGCGGCCAGGGGGTCATCATCCCAGGTAATCAGCCCATGATTGAGCAAAACCGCCGTATGCGCCCTGGGGTTGGCCCGTGCCGCCGTTCCTACCTCCCTGGCCAGGGCAAAGCCGGGCAGCCGGTAGGGAATGAGCAGGACGTCCGGGCCAAACACTTCGGCTAAAATGCGATCCGCGCGCTCATTGTTGGTCAGGGCTAGGATGGCATCGGCATGGCTGTGGAGGACACAACGGGCCGGAATGAAGCCGTGCAGTAGGGTCTCGATCGAAGGGCGCGGCGAAGCAGGATTGAGCATGGCATGGGCCAGATAACCGGTCATCTGGTCGTCACTCATCGCTTCCCGTTCGAACAGGGGAAGGATGTCGTCCAGGCGCACTCCTGGGTAATCGCGGACGGTGGACGCCTTGAGATCGGAGCCGCTGCCCTTGATGCGCAGCACGGGTACCCGCCGATCGCGGTAATCGGTCTCGGTGGTCTTCAGGGAGGTATTACCGCCGCCCCACAGCACCAACTGAGGATCGGAGCCCAGGAGGCGCGACACGGCGACCAAGATATCGAGTTCGGGCACGCCGGGGAATCCTTCCGGCGGCAGACGATTGGCCACGGGAGAGATTGGTTCAGTATGCACGGGTGAGTTTCCTTCATGCGTGATAGGGCGGCGCGCGAGCGCGGCCACGTTCAAGGTAGCAAGGTGAGCGGGTAGGCCGGCAATTCGTGCCCGTATACCTACAGCCTACCGGCGAATGGGGTACAGTAGGGGCGGCGAAGCAGGCTATCAGGGAGATCACCGGCACGGTGGAAGAACGCGAACCGCAATCCCATCCCACGGCGGAGGCGGCCGATGCGCCTCGCGACATCGATCCGATCGAAAACCAAATACCCAACCCGAATACTGATACTGTTGGCGAAATCGCCCGAGAGCGCGAGCGTCTCC
>JAICHN010000251.1 GCA_025924845.1 Chloroflexota bacterium
AATGCATCCACATCGATCCAGGATGCCGCGGGCAGGGTGAGGGTGACGAAGTCGTGTTGCAACTGGAGGTAGGCGGAGTTGCCGTTGCGCGGTAAGCCAGGCTCCAGGATGCGCCGTCCCACGTGCAACGCCTTGTGGAGGTTGTTTGTCGCCGCTTCCGGATCCTGTTCCGACCAGAGCACATCCGTGATCTGATCGCGGTGAAGCCGGCGCTGTGGGGCGAGGGCCAGGAGCTTGAGCAAGCTCCGGGTCTTACGTAGATACCACGCGGCATCGTCAATCACGCGGGAACCAACGGCAACACGGAAACCGCCGAGTAACTGGATGCGGACTCCTTCAGCCTCGCCGGTGGCCGTAGAGCCGTCCGGCAGCAGGCTATCCCGCTCATCGGTGAGGTATGGCGAGGCGCCGTCCGCCGGTAGATTTACTTTGAGGGTGGCGTGCATACTAGTCTCTACCCGTGACCACAGTCCCAAGCACCAAAAAACGGCCTACACTGCCTCAGCACCTGGCGCATTTCACCACGTGCCCCCTCAGTTCAGGTGACCATGAAGCGCCTGCGACCGCACCTCCGGGTAGCCCAACCAGGGCCTTTCCCTCATCTCACCGGGCTTCGATGAACCGGTGAATGCTTGCCATAGCAGAGTGAGATTAGCATGCATCCTGGGTGATGTCAAGAATGGCACTATGGCATAACTGGGCCGCTGGTACAGCTTGGTGTACCTTTTTCCTCGCGCTTGTAGGGGCACCGCCTAGGTGCAATTGTTCGCGCCGAACAGATTGGTACCTTTCCTCGCGCCTGTAGGGGCACCCTTGTAGGTGCCCTGGTTCAGGCCGTCAAGGGCACCCACAAGGGGCGCCCCTGCCGCACCGTAACGACCAGGGCATCCACAAGGTATGCCCCTACCGCACCGCCAAGACCAGGGCGCCCATAAGATGCCCCTACGGCACCGCCAGGGTATTTGGGCGAAGCTCCATTAGGAGTCCTGAAGCGGACCTTGATCGATAAGGTAGCGAGTGAACCAGCGCGAGATCCGTTCGAGCAGGTCGCGCTGGTGCGCTCGTGCCTTGATCAGGTGGCCCTCGTGGGGATACACCACGAACTCCACCGGTGTCCCGGTATGGCGGAGCGCCGTGTAGAGTTCACGGCCCTGCCCTACCGGCACCCGCGCATCGTCCTCGCCGTGCAGGATGAGGGTCGGAGTGCGCGCCTTGCCGATGTGCCGGATCGCCGACCGCTCCCAATGGGCGCCGCCGTCCCGCGCCATGTCTCGATCGAACATGAGGTGGCCGAACAGGCGAATGTCCGAGGCGCCGGTCCAACTCAGCCAATCGCAACAGCCGGCGCCCACCACCGCGCAACGGAAGCGCGTGGTATGGCCGATCGCCCAGGCGGTCAGGGTACCGCCGTAGCTCCAGCCGCCGATCCCTAACCGCTCCGAATCGGCCAGGCCCTCGGCAATCAACCGATCGACCCCGGCCAGCACGTCTTGCAGATCGCCCCCGCCGATATCCCCGACATTGGCATGGACGAAGCCGTTGCCGCGTCCCGAACTGCCGCGCGGATTGGGCAGGAGCACCGCCAGTCCGCGGGCGGCGAGCCGCTGTGCCCAGTCGTGCCAGTTCAACTGGCAGCTATCGAACCACTGACCCATCGGCCCGCCATGGATCTGCACCACCAGGGGATATCCCGCTTCCGGACGCTCTCCCGGCGGCAGGACCAGCAATCCTTCGATCTCTTGCCCATCGGCGCTCGTCCAGCTTAGGCGTTGCTGCCGGCCCAGCGTTCTGGATGGCAGCCATGGGTTGACTTCGGTCAGGCGGCGCGTCCCGCTGTCCGCCGACCACAGCCAGAGGTCCGGCAGCCGCGCCGCGTTCCCGCCGCTGAGGGCGAGGACTCGCCCATCAGCGCTCGCGGTAACGCTATTCACTACGTCCGGGCCGGAGCCCAGGCCGAGCGGCTCGCTGACCTGCCCATCCTCGGTGATCCGGACCAGAAGCGAACGCATTCCCTGGTGGACCAGGCCGATCACTTGGGCGGCATCGGTGGGACGGCCAATCCAGGCGAGCGTGCCGGGTAGTGCCCCCAGCAGGTCGCGCGGCGCTCCGGCGCCCGGCCGTGCCTCATACGCCTGGAGATAGGTCTCGGGGAAGCGATCGGGCGGCGCCCCCAAGGTAAAGAGGGTCCGCCCGTCACGCGACCAAACGAGGAGCGGCTCGTGGATACCGATCGCGGCCGGGCCGACCTCCTGGGCCGTGGCGGCAGCGCCATCCTCGGCGATCTCGTACAGGACGAGGCGCGCCTCCCCATAGAGGGTGTTGGCCTCGGCGGTGGGCGCCGTGATCGCCGCGATCCGCGTGCCGTCCGGCGACCAGGCGAAGGCCCATACGTGGTCGTCCGCCGCGCTCACCGGCGTGGCGCCATCGCCGTCGGCGCCAATGCGCCAGAGGATCTGGGGACGATACGCGCCCGGAGGGAGCAGGGCGGCGCTTCCCTGGCGAATGCCTTCCGCTTCCTTTGGCGCGGGCGCCGCCAGGAGGAACGCAATGCTCTCGCCGCCAGGTGACCAGTGTGGGCCGCGCGCCTCACCGTCCGTGGGACCAATCCGCCGTGCCTCGCCTCCGGATCGGGGGATCAGATACAGCCCCGACGTACCGCGCTCCCGGCGATCGGAGACGAAGGCCAGGGTCTGCCCATCAGGCGACCACGCGGGCGCCCCGTCGTAGCCGTCTCCCCCCGTGAAGGGCCGCGCCGCGCCGCCGGGAAGATCGATCAGATCGATACGAGCGGTAGGGTACTTCTCGGCATTGGATATTGAGCCGAGGACATAGGCCGCCGCCGAGCCGTCGGGCGCCAGCGCAACCTGAGCAATGGTGGCCTGATCGACCATCTCATCCAGGGTAGGAGAGCCGGCGGCGGGCTGATCCCGTTCGGTCGGGGTCGCGGGATGGATGATCGTTGCACTGATCCGGTCCACGTTCATGCGCTGCTCCTCGGTTGTGCTGATCGGGCTCATTTCATTTTCGACGCACGGCGGCTTCAGGATGGCCGCCAATGATAATGATCCTGCATGGTAAGGGAGTCCGCTTGACAAGGCGGACCTTCGCTCCTTAGTATATGCCCTGTGCCTTTGAAAAGTACATGATTTCGATAGAGATTATGGAAACCGGAACTGGCCGCAGGACGGAAGACCGTAAAGCGAAGGAAGGAATCCTCTATGCTCATCCGAGGAGGTCGGCGGGCCGCGTTGCCGCTGGTCCTGGCCGCGAGTCTGTTAGCGGGGGGCACGGCCGGCGGAACGGCGCGGGGCCATGCCGCCGCAATCCCCCAGGGCGGCACGGTAATCGCCGCCGAGGCGCAAACCCCTGATTCGATCAATCCCTATCTCAACCAACAGATCTCCACCATCGACATCGATTCGGCGATATTCGACAGCCTGGTCAAATACGACCCCAAGGGCATCCCCACGCCCGACCTGGCCACCCGCTGGACCACCAGCAAGGATGGGCTCCATTGGACGTTCTATCTCAACCCCAAGGCGCAGTGGCAGGACGGCGTGCCGTTCACGGCAAGCGATATTGTCTTCACCAGCAACCTGGTCAATAATCCGAAGTTCCCCGCCGCGAACAATACCGGCTTTACCTACATCAAGTCGATCAGCGCGGTAGGGAAGTACCAGATCGATATCACCCTCACCAAGCCTTACGCCCCGTTCCTGAGTACGTTTGGGACGCACTTCTTCCTTCCTCAGCATGTGCTCGGTAAGATCCCGGTGGGTCAGATCCGCACCGACGCACAGTACAACCGCTACCCCCTGGGCACCGGGCCGTTTAAGGTAACCGAATACACGGCGGGCGACCATATCACGCTCTCCGCCAATCCGCACTACTTCCTGGGCGCGCCCCATCTGAGCCAGATCATCTTCCGCATCGTGCCCAACAACGCCACGCTGCTCAATCAACTCCGTACCGGAGAAATCACCCTGGCCGGTCAAACCTCGAATCTCGATCCCCGCCAGTTCAATTCTCTCAAGCATACCTCGGGTATCATCACCTACAACACCGCCGCCTTCGATTGGTATCACATCGATACCATAGAGACCGGCTTTCTCAAGGACGTGAGGGTGCGCCAGGCCCTGCAAATGGCCACGCCGCGCGAGAAAATTATCAAGGATGTGCTGTTGGGCTACGGGGTACCTCAGTATTCCGACCAGTCGCCCAATAGCCCCTACTACAACAAGGCCGTGGAAAGCTACTGGCCCTATAATCCCGCCAAGGCGTCCGCCCTTCTGGCCTCGATCGGCTTCACCAAGGGTGCCAACGGTGTGCTGCAAAAGGGCGGCGTTCCCCTGAGCATTACACTCTATGCCGACTCGTCTTCCCTGGCCGAGGTGCAGGCGACGGAAATCGTCAAGGCCGCCTGGCAGGCTATCGGCGCCTCAATCGACTTCCGCCCTATCGACGCAGCCACCGAGTTCGGGCGCAGCGGGCCGCTGTGGGATCCCAATCGGCTCTCGCTCAGCAAGGTACAGGCGTTCGAATACGAATGGCTGACCAACCCCGACCCCGATGACAGCTACTTCTGGTCATCCACCGAGATCATCAGTCCCAAGGTCCAGGCCGGCGGCAACTTTGTCGGCTACAGCAATCCCCAGATAGACAATCTGGTCCAGCAAGGCGTGGCCACCTCGGATGTCGCCAAGCGCAAGGCCATCTACGCTAAGATCCAGGTTATTCTGGCCCGCGACGTGCCGGTAACCTGGCTGTGGTGGGGCCGTACCCTGACCGCGACGACCAGCAAGCTCCACAACTACATCCCGAATGCGTTCCAGTTCAACGAAACGGCGTGGAACGCCAAGGACTGGTACCTCCAGTAGGGCGAAACCACACGTGGGGAGGGGACGCGCGTCCCCTCCCCGTCAACGGCAAGGGACTACGTGCTTGGGACGTTATCTGGTACGGCGCCTGTTGGGAATGATCCCCCTGCTCTTCATCATCACCATCGTCTCCTACGGGGTGATGCAACTGGCGCCCGGTGGACCGATGAGCGCCTACATGCACAGCCAGAACATGACGGCGGCGCAACTCAAGGCGATCGCTCAGGATCTGGGTCTCGATCAGCCCGCCTGGCTCCAATATCTCCACTGGGTCAGTGGGATCGTACACGGCGACTGGGGCTACTCGCTAACCGGCGGCGAGGCCGTAACCACGCTGATCCTGGAGCGGCTGGGCAATACCCTGGAGTTGGTAGGCGGAGGGCTCGTGCTCTCGCTCGTCCTGGCCCTGCCGCTCGGCGTGTTCGCCGCCACCCATCGCTACTCATGGTTCGATACCCTTGCCACGCTGCTCAGCTTGATTGCCTATTCCATTCCCGTGTTCTGGGCCGGCTTGATGGCCCAACTGCTGTTCTCGGTGCGCCTCGGTTGGCTCCCCACCGCCGGCATGTACACGGAGGGCGCCGCGTGGTCGCTGAGCGACGCGCTCCGTCACTTGATCATGCCGGTCGTCGTGCTCGGGTTGGCCTTAACCGCCGGCTGGAGCCGCTATCTGCGGGCCAGTATGCTTGAGGTGCTTGGCCAGGACTATTTGCGCACGGCGCGCGCCAAGGGCCTGCCGCGCCAAGACGTGGTGCTCCGCCATGCCCTGCGTAATGCCCTGGCCCCGCTGGTCACCGTGGTGGCGCTGGATGTACCCTATCTCTTCACCGGCGCTCTGCTGGTAGAGATCGTCTTTTCCTGGCCCGGCGAGGGCCGCCTTTTCTACGATTCGCTGCAACATCGCGACTACCCGGTCTTGATGGGCGTGTTGCTGGTGTCCGCGCTGCTGATCGTCTTCGGCAATCTGTTCGCCGATCTCCTCTACGGGTGGCTCAACCCGCGTATCCGCTACGATTGAGGGAAACCATGCAGCAGGCGCCGGTTCAGGAAATTCAGGCCGTGCCGCGACCCGAAGCGGAGGGTATGGCGGCTCCCTCGCCGGTCGAAATGCCGGCGGAGCGGCGCGTGGGGCTGGCGCGGCGATTCGTCCGCCACCGCCCCGCCGTCTGCAGCCTGGCCATCCTGGGCATCCTCGTCCTGGTCGCCGTCCTGGCCCCCTTGCTCAGCCCCTACGATCCCTATGGGCAGGCCTTCGACTCCACGGCGCTGCCCAGCAGCGCCCATTGGCTCGGCACGGACGAGGTGGGGCGCGATGAACTGAGCCGGATTATCTTTGGGGGCCGTGTCTCGCTGGGAATCAGCACAGGCGCGGCACTGGTCGCGGCGGTGCTCGGCTTACTGATCGGGGCGGGCGCGGGCTACCTTGGCGGCCTGGTCGATGTACTGCTGATGCGCCTGGTGGACATCATGCTGGCCTTCCCCTCGCTTTTCCTGATTCTGATCATCTCGGTCTCGATCGGAATCACCCAGGTGACGCTTGCCCTGCTGATCGGCGCCTTCAGTTGGATGACCCTGGCCCGGCTCGTACGGGCCGAATTCCTGAGCTTGAAGGAGCAAGAGTATGTGATGGCGGCACGGGCGATCGGCGTCCCCTCCGCGCGGATTATCTGGCGGCACATGCTCCCCAACGCGCTCGGCTCCGTGGTCGTCTCGGCTACCTTCATTCTGGCGGGAGCGCTCTTCGTGGAAGCGGCGCTGGATTTCCTTGGCCTCGGGCTTGCCCCGGATATTCCCAGCTGGGGTAACCTGTTATCCGCATCACAGGACACCTACTACGACGCGCCCTTGCTGTCCTTCGTGCCGGGCGCGCTGTTGAGCCTGACCATCCTCTGCGTAAACTTCGTCGGCGACGGGCTCCGTGATGCCTTTGATCCGAGGCAGCGCACATAGGAGGTAAGCGTCGATGGAGGAACAATCCCAAGCAGTCCCGCCCCGCGATTGGCACATTCCGGCCTGGCGATACGCGCCGCAATCCCTCTTTACCCTCAAGGATCGCGTTACCCTGATCACCGGGGCGGCCTCCGGCCTGGGCCGCGCCGTTGCCCTGGGCCTCGATGCCTTTGGCGCCCAGCTCGTGCTCGCCGACCGCAATGCCGAGGGCCTCGCCGCCGTCAGCGCCGCCCTGACCAACCCCGCCCTGGTCCTGGAGACGGATGTGAGTGATCCCTTGCAAGTCACCGCCATGCTCGAGGCGGCGCTTCGGCGCTTCGGCCGCCTCGATGTCGGCGTGCTTATGCCGGGTACGAACGTACGTAAGCCCGCCCTGGATCTGACGGATAGCGAGTGGGATCGGGTGATCGATCTGAATTTGACTGCTATGTTCCAGTCGGCGCGCGAGGTAGGGCGCGTCATGGTCGAGCAAGGGAGCGGCAGCATGATCCTGATGGCGTCGGCCCGGGCCCTGACCGGCGGCCGAACCCACGCTGCCTATTCGGCGAGCAAGGCGGGCGTCATCGGCATGATGCGCTGCCTGGCCATGGAGTGGGCTCCACGGGTACGGGTCAACGCCCTGGCGCCGGGCTACATGGCGACACCCCTGGTCCAGCAAATCGCGGACGACCCGGTATGGTGGAAGGCGACTCAGGATCTGCATGCCCTGGGCCGGGTGGGCGATCCGGAAGAGATAGTTGGTCCCACTGTCTTTCTCGCCTCGGACGCCTCCTCATTCATCACCGGAACCGTGCTCACCGTGGATGGCGGCTGGACCGCCGGGGCGCCCTAACTCCCTGCCCCGTATTCCCGCCGCGGATGCAGCCGAGGCAGCCCGGTCCCGCTTCACGGCAGGGCGGTTTGCCGCCTTTGCCAAAGCGCTTAACCTGGAGT
>JAICHN010000252.1 GCA_025924845.1 Chloroflexota bacterium
CCCGCGCAGCCCGTCGGCCAATTCCGCCACTTCCGCCCAGGTAGTGGGCGCCTGCCGGCCGTAGTGCTGCAAAAGATCCTCACGCATGACACTGACGTGAGCCGCTGCATCAATGGCCAATGCCCATTGCCGGCCCGCGAAGAGGTCGCCGGCATTGCTGGGACCAACACTCTCGCGCTCCTGCTCACCAAGCAGTTCGGCGCTCAGGTGATGGTCTAGTGGTTCGAGGATTGAGTGGGAGGCGGCGAATCCAATGAACGGATGATCGATGACCAAGAGGTCGAATTGCTCCGCCAGGCGTTCGAGCGGAAAGTCGGCGAAATCCTGTAGTGAGCGCTTCCGCCAGTCAATGCGCACGTCCGAGTGAGTGGACATGTACGCATCCGCGGTAGCTACGAGGGGATCGTAGCCGCGAGGGTGGTCCCAGGTAATTCCGTGCAGGGTAATCACAACCGAGGTGCTCCTCTCGCCAAGCCGTTGAGTGGATAAGGGATCGCCGCGTGGGCGGAGGGAACCGCCACGCCGCATTCGGTCATCCCACCGTGCCCGCTGCCTGCAGTTCCGCGATCTGCTCCTCGCCGCAGCCCACGAAGTCCCTAAGGATTTCGACGCTGTGTTCCCCAAGCCGCGGAGCCGGGCGGGTGATCGCGCCCGGGGTGTCGCCGAACTTCACGGGGATACCGACGCCCCGTACAGTGCCCGCGGTCGGATGATCGTACTGCACAATCATCTCGTTTATCCGCACTTGCGGATCGCGTTCCACGTCGGTGTAGGTGTAGAGTGGCGCGCACCAGATGTCCGCGGGGAGCAACAACGCAAGCCACGCCTCGGTAGTGCGGTGGATAAACACTTGGGCGAGTCGATCGCGAATCTCATCGCGCCCCTCCATGATGTTATTCGAGTCGAACTGCTCGTATCCTTCCAGGCCCAGCAGGCGCGCGAGGACGTCGACCCGAACCATCGCAATCGCTATATAGCCGTCCGCTGTCCGATACAGCCCGTACGGCGCGCCGACGTAGGGCGAGGCGATACCGCTCGCGCTGCGGATCGGCAAGCCGCCGCCGTTCAGGTACGCCGTCAACTCCTGGGTCTGGAGCGAGAGCAGTGCGTTGAGCAGACATACGTCGACTCGCTGACCGACCCCGGTACGCTCTCTACTATAGAGCGCGGCAAGGATCCCATAGACTATCTGATGACCTGCCACCAGATCGGCGACGCCGATCCCGACCGGGGTCGGCGGATCCCCGGCGCGGCCATTCTGCCACGGCAGACTGCTCATCGCCTGGATCAGCAGATCCTGTCCGGCGCGCGTACTGTACGGACCAACGGGACCAAAGCCGCTGCTCGCACAGTAGATCAGGCGCGGATTGCGCGACCGCAGCAACTCGTAGCCAAGGCCCAACCGTTCCATCACCCCGGGTCGGAAGTTCTCCAGCACCACATCGGCCCGCGCCAGGATCCGCAGTGCCACCTCAAGCCCGCGCTCGTCTTTCAGGTTGAGCGTTATGCTGCGCTTGCTCCTATTGAAGCTGAGAAAGGAGATGCTCTCCCCGGCTCGGTAGTCATTGTTCAGGGCGTAATGACGCATCCAATCCCCCGTGGGAGGCTCGATCTTGATCACGTCCGCCCCGAGGTCGCCCAGGATCTGCGTCGCGAACGGCCCTTGCGCGAGTTGCGAGAAATCCGCGATCACCAGGCCGGACAATGGCCCGCTCATTGGTCGCACTCCTATGACGTTTGATGTGTGCATCCGCCGCTCCGACGAATGGAAGCGCCTAGAAAAGTGACGCCAGCAGTCCGCCATCGATGTTGACGCAAGCGCCGGTGATGAACGATGCTTCGTCGCCGGCCAGGAAGAGTACGGGCTTGGCCACCTCATCGGCCCGCCCGACGCGCCCGATGGGATGGAGGCGGCCCCATTCGTTGAGCGCCCGCGTCGGGTCATCCGGTGCGAAGGTTCGCGCCGCGTCATCAAGCATGGGCGTGTGGATCGAACCAGGCGCAACGCAGTTGCAGCGTATGCCCTCTTCCGCGTGATCCAGGGCTACGGTTCGGGTGAAGCTGACAATTCCTGCCTTCGACGCGGCATAGGCCGCCACCGTTTTCTGCGAGGCAAATGCCTGCGCGGATGCCGTGTTCACGATCGCGCCGCCACCCCGCTTTCGCATCTCCGGGATCACGTACTTACAGGTGAGGAATGATGCCGTCAGGTTGGTATTGAGGACCAGACACCAGTCCGTGAGCGACATGTCGACCACCGTACCGTAGCGGGCGATCCCGGCATTGTTGTGCAGAATGTCGATGCCGCCGAAAGCCCGCACCGTCTCGCCAACCGCACGCTCCACGTCTGTCCCGTCAGTCACGTCACACTGGTGAAATAGGGCCTGTCCGCCCGCCCTGGTGATCAGGTTGACTGTCTCTCGACCGCCCTCCTTGTTGCTATCGACCACCGCAACCCGTGCCCCCTCCCCAGCGAAGGCGACAGCGCTGGCACGGCCCAGCCCGTTGGCTGCCCCCGTAACGAGCACCACCTTACCCCGGAACCGCTCCGACATTGCCCTATCCCTACAGCTATGCTCGCACCCTCAATCCAGATCTGGGTAGGCGAGCGGTTGACCCGCGATAGGCATTGGTCCCTTTGTGAGATGCCAGCGCGAAAGGCTCGCCACGACGAGCGTTCTATGATCAGCACCGCAGAAGGCGATGTTGGTCGGCGTAGCGAATGTCACGCTTTCCCAGTCCTCGGCCAGTACCCTCAAGTCACCTCCCGGGGTGAGTTGGAAGATCACATCGGGGGTGTAGCAGGCGATATATAAGTTGCCTTCCACATCGAAGGCCAGCCCATCGGGAACCGCGCGCGGCAGGGTCACCACCGGCAGCGGAGTGCCGACCCGCCCGTCTTCCTCCAGGACCATCTTTACGACGCTGCCGGTATTCGACAGCACTACAAAGAGTTCCCTCCCATCAGGGCCGAGCGCGAGCCCATTGGGGAACTCGCTTGCGGTGCTGCTTACCACCTCAGTCTCGCCTGTAGGCCTGACGCGGAACACGCACCCATTATTCTCGTGCCAGCCTCCGGAGTCCGTCACATACAGATTCCCGGCCTGGTCAAAGACGGCGAAGTTGGGCGTCACCATAGGCCGCCCCGGGGCGCCCGCCGAATAGACGTTCACTTCGCCCCCCGGCGCGATCCGGAGCACCGCGTGGCGCGCCTGATCGCAGGCATAGATGCGGCCGGCCGAGTCCAGGCACAGGCCAAGGACGAAGCCGCCTGTGTCGGCAATCCGGCTGTACTCCCCGTCCAGGCTGATCCGGTAGATCTGGCCGGCCTCTCCGCCGGCGTAGACGTGGCCATCGCGTCCCCACGTCACGCATTCCGGGTGATCCAGCCCATCGACAAAGGGGGCGAAGGACTCAATCGGCAGCAGCATCTCACTCACTCTATCCTCGCTCTCGTAGACATACGACCTCGCGAGTGCTATGCCTCGCTAGCGTTCAGACGGCTGCCGGCAGCGCGTGACCTGTGCGGCCTGATCCTCGTAGGGCAGGTGCATGATCGCCTCATCGAAATGCTGCGCCATCGCACTGCCGGCCTGGTGCGGATCACCCAGTTCCAGCGCTTGCACCAGCGCTTCGTGCAGCACCTGGACGCGTTCATATTCGTCGCCCGGCATGCGCCGCCGCATGCCCTCCCGGATAGTGTCATGGAGTTGTTGGCGGATAGACTCTACCAGGTAGTACACCATCATATTGCGGCTGGCCGAGGCGATACGCAGATGCAGCTCGAGGTCGAGTACGCTGTATTCCTCTTGATCATTGAGGTGCGTACGCATTTCGCCGAGCAGGCGTCTCATATCCGCCATGTCCTCGTCGGTACGGCGGCGCGCCGCCAGCGTAGCACTCTGGATCTCCACTCCACGGCGAAGCTCGAGCAGATCGATGACCGTCTGCGGGTTGAGCTGCACCGCGCGTTGGAAGAAGTCCCGGATCGGGTCGCCATTGATCGCCTTTATGAGGGCGCCCCGTCCATTGACGATCTCGACCACACTTTGAGCGGCAAGCATCTTGAGGGCCTCGCGGACGATCGGCCGGCTGACCCCGTAGTCCGTGCTCAGTTGCATCTCAGAGGGGAGCATGTCCCCGGGCTGTAGTCCCTGGGACGCAATCTTAATCAACAGGTGCTGCGCCACCTGCCCCGCGAGCGTTTCCCGCCGCAGCGTAACTGCCATGTACCCCTCCCCTATCGGCGCCATCGTAGCATCGCCCCCATTGTCCTGTCAAGCGGCGATGCAGATAGGCTGCTTGACAGCTTGACACGGCGCGTGCTAGTATCACGCCAGTTTCTTTCGCCAACGGCGCCTCGGCGGGGCATGTGTCAGCTGAAGGAGCAACCAGTGCGGTCAGCCACGCGCGGCACACTTCAGCGTGTACTTCTACCGTACGCGCTTGCCGCTCCGGCCTTCGTCTTGATGCTTGCCATCCTGGTTTACCCGCTGATTCAGGCGATGGTGGCCAGCTTTTCGGTTGAGGCGAGTCTCTTCCACCCTGCCCACTTTGTCGGCCTTGCCAACTACGAGAACGCCGTAAACGATCCGGTATTCTTCCGCGCTATAGGCAATACCTTCTACTGGACCATCGGCGTCACGGTTGGCGAGGTGATCCTTGGAATGTATTTCGCGCTCCTATTACACCGGCGATTTTGGGGTCGAGGTCTCTATCGCGGGCTCATTATGCTGCCATGGCTCATCCCCAGCGTGGTGGGGGCGCTTGGCTGGGCATTCATGTTTAATCCGGATTATGGATTTATCAACCAGGCCCTGAGCCAGAGCGGGCTTAGCCGCCTGACCCATTCATGGCTCGCCGATCCGACCACGGCAATGCCCGCCGCCATCTTCGTCGGCTCCTGGAAGGGCTTTGGTTTCTATATGCTTATGCTGCTCGCCGGTCTGCAGAGCATCCCCACTGATCTGTACGAGGCAGGGCGCATTGATGGTGCCGGCCGTTTGGCCTTGTTCCACCATATCACCCTTCCCGGCCTACGCCCCGTGCTGTTCTCATCGATTCTTTTGGGCATTATCTGGACGGCGAATTACTTTGATGCCATCTACATTCTGACCGGTGGCGGCCCGGCGCGCTTAACTGAGACGCTCCCCATTTTCGTCTTTGTTACCGCTTTCACCAACTTCAATATCAATGAGGCTATCGCAGCCTCGAACTTACTGCTGCTGCTGGTGGTTGCCCTTCTGGTCATCTATATCGTCGCCTTTTCAAGGTTTTCCACGGCGGTGGACAGAGGGTTGTAAGTCGTGAACGGCACGCCGGCAAGTTCGAGGAATGTGACATGACGAGCCTGAGCGGCGCGAAGCATAAGGTTCAGCGGACTGCATGGCCGGGCAACCGGGCCGCCACGCCTAAAAAAATCGCGTACGGCACGCTGTTCCAGTTGCTGGTGCTATTGTCGGTGGGCGTAGTCCTTATCCCCGTGCTGTGGATCGTGCTCTCGTCGGTAAAGCCGTATGCCGACATCTTTGCCGTTCCGCCTCGTTTTCTTCCATCGAAGCTTACCTTCGAGAATTTCAGCCAGTCCCTCAGCGCAGCCAACTTCCAGCGCTACTTCTTGAATAGCTTCGTGTATGCCGGCGGCGCCGCCGTAATCGACATCGTGCTGGGCGCTCCGGCCGCCTATGCATTGAGCAAATTCACGTTTGCCGGGCGTCGCGCCCTGGTTCTCTTTGTTCTCGGCACCCAGTTCTTTCCCGCTGCCACCTTGCTCATCCCGCTGTACAAGTTTTGGTCGGCGGTTCACCTCTACAATACGTACCTATCGCTCATCCTCACCTACGCGGCCTTCACGATGCCGGTGTGCATCTGGCTGCTCATCGGCTTTTTCCGAGGCATCTCACCCGAAATCGAAGACGCCGCGGCGATTGACGGCTGTTCCGTGCTTGCAACCCTTTTCAGGATCACGCTGCCGCTTACCCGCGCGGGCATTCTCGCCTGCGCCGTCTATGTATTCATCAGCGTGTGGCAAGATTTTCTCCTGGCCTTGACGTTGACCACGACCGATGACATGCGACCCCTGGGGGTAGGGCTGTATGCCTTCATCGGGCAGTACGTGACGCAGTGGAATCTGCTCATGGCAGCGTCGGTAGCGGTGGCCCTTCCCGTGCTCGTCCTCTTCTTGGCAGTCCAGCGGTATTTCATCGAAGGGATCGCGGCGGGGGCAATTAAGTAGTCGGCACAGGTTTGAAGGGAGGTGAACGCGCCATTCATTGCTTTCCCGCGCATGTGAAGTGTTATCAACATTCTGGTACAAATGGAATAACCCGGGAGAAGTAGGAATGTCCGGCAAAGTCTCCGAAACGAAAGTCACGCGTTCGCGGTTCTTGCGGCAAACCGCGCTCACCGGCGCCGCGGCAGGCGCCGGCCTCCTGGCCGCTCAACCTGCCCTGGCGGCAACTCACGTGCAGTCCCGACCACGGGCCGGCAAGACCCTGTCCATGTGGATGCCGCAAGGAAATACGTCATCGCAAGCGGACCTTAAAACCCTTATTAAGGATTTCCACCAGGCGACGGGGATCACGGTCAATGTCACGCAGATCCCATTCTCTCAGTATGACAGCAAGAGCCAGACCGCGCTGGCAGCCGGCCAAGGGCCTGACTTGCTGGAAGTTAACTCGGTAACGATGGGCGCATTCATTCTAAAGAACTATCTTCAGTCACTCGATTCATATGTGGCCCATTCGACGGCGTTGACGTCAAAGCAGTTCTATCCGGGGCTCTGGAAGCACGGCGTGTACGCCGGGCATCTATGGGGGCTCGCCCTTGACACGGGCACGCGAGCACTCTTCTATAACAAGAAGCTGCTGGCAGCGGCCAAGGTCACGCCGCCCACCAACCATGCGGAGTTTGCCGCTGCCGCTCTCAAGCTGACCAATCCGAAGACCGGCGTCTATGGCTACAATTACGAGGGCGGCAGCAACTGGGTATGGCTGTACGAAGCCTTAGGCATGCTGACGATTCAGGATGAGGCAAACATAGTCGCGCCAAACCTTTCCACGAGCACGTACGATAAAGCGCCCGCCGTAGACTCCCTGGAGCTGCTGGTCCACCTTCAGCGGGCCGGCGCTGTGCCAAAGGGCGCGATCACCGATAGTACGGATCAGCGGGCTGCTCTGTTCGGTGCCGGTCGCGTGGCAATGTGTTTCTTCGGCTTTTGGGAGATACCCGTCTTGCAGAGCCTGAAAATGATGCCGTCGGACTACGGCATTATCAATCTGCGCGGACGTACAGGGAAAATTGGATCATCCACCGGCGGCTGGGTATTGACCATTCCGGCCGCCGGCTCCAATAAGGATCTTGCCTGGAAGTTCGCTGAGTTCGCCTTCCAGCCCCACAACCTCATCAAGCTGACCACGCTCATGCCGGCCACCCCGGCCGCCAACGCTTTGGTGCTCCAGGATCCGATCTATAACCCGTTCAAGACCGTGCTTGCCACCAATGCGCGGCATCCAATCCCCTTAAACCCATTCCTGCCGCAGCAAGCGACCATTATCATGAATACGGCTCAAGACGCCTTGATCGGGCGCGTGAGCGCCATGCAGGCCGCCCAAGACGCGACCGCTCAGATTAACACGACGTTGGCGAGCTTAAAGTCGCTCTAGATCCCGGTCGCGGCACATGGCGCGGGGCCGGCCGCTCCGGCGAGGCCGGCCCCCCCCACACAAACAATGGC
>JAICHN010000253.1 GCA_025924845.1 Chloroflexota bacterium
CAAGGCGCTGCTGGGCAGCGGCTTGATTACCGTGGAGGTGAAGGAGAGCCGAGCCTATCTGGCGGCGGAGAGCTTGCATCCCGCGGCGGCGCGCGCCAAACTGCGCGAGGCCGCGGCGCGCGCCTCGCGCGAACCAGTCGCCGTACAGCCGCTGAAAGTGAAGACGCCGGTTACGATCGATATCAGCTTCGCCCCGCCGGTCTACGCCGATCTTGTCGCGATGATTGACGATGTCGAGCGTATCGACGGCCGAACGATCCGCTTCACCCGCGCCGATATGCCGAACGCCTATCGAGTGCTGCGGCTCATCACCGTTCTCTGCGGCAGCCCGGTCTAAAGAGTCATGCCTCCCCTTCCGTAGGCGAGAACGGCCCCTTTTCACTCTCGGTGAAAAGGGGCCGCTTTTAGGTCACCCGGGGGAAGTGAGGGGACTTCTAACGAGTTGTGAAGCTGCCCGGACCCGTACGGTCAACCACATCGGCTTCATCGCCGGTGAGCGGCTGCTTCTCGGTGGCCATGCGCGTCGCGTCACTGGACATCGCGGTGTTGTCGTAGCTACCGGCCGCGGGCGGCGAACTATAGCGCGCGTCATCCAGATCATCCTTGGTTAACCCAAGGGTTAGCCCGTCTTCCGTCACCGCATCGATGGCGCTGGTCGGGACATAAAAGTCCTTCGCGAACAGCCATCCCTTGTGTACGTCGAGATAGTTGGCGCGCGGGTTGTAATTACGAACAGTCCCCAGCTTGGAGCCATCCGTCGCATAGACGGTCATTCCATTGGTGATCTGCCAGTTGGCGATGGTTGTGGGACCCTGATCTTGTAACATGATCTTCGCCTCTCCTTTTCGTCATCGCGGCGCCTCGGAGAACTACGATGTTCCCCTATCTGAAGCGACACCCTCCCATTCATATAATGGGGCATACAGCCTGACGCGGCATCGGTATTACGGGCTAGCCGGGGGTACGTGAGGGACTAGTCCATGCCCCTGGGAACGCGAACCGGCCTGCCTCCCATGACCCTTGCCCGGCCCGGATCGTTGAACTGTGAGGGGGCAAGTACAAGCCCTTGAATGGTATAGAGCAAAGGATCCGGCTCATGAACGCGTCCACCCTATGGTCTCGGTTCTCCTTTCGAGCGATGCCCACGGCGCTCCTGACGGCGCTGCTCGTCGCGCCGGTCGTGACGACGCCGGCAGCGGCGCACCGATCGACATCGACGGCGGTCGGCCTACCCTGTATTCCGGCCGGTCACGGCCCGGGCGTCGTGCCGGCGATCCGCTTTGGCCGCGCCGGGGGCAATATCCGCCCGATGCAGGTCAGGATCTACGGGGACGGCACAATCACGTATAAGGGCTTGACCCCTCCCGTGCCCCAGTACGCGATCTCACCCGAGGCGGTACTCGGACTGCAACGCCTGGCGAGCGCGGTAGGGTTCGCGACCATGCCGAAGATGATCATGGGTACCCATTATCTGCCTGATTCGGCAACTCTTTCCATTACGATGCGCGCCGGTTGTACGACCGCGACCAAGACGGTACAGGCACGCGGCAGCCAACTGGGCGGCTTCATCGAGTTGTACGACACGCTGAGCGCCGCCGCCGCGCTCGGCAAAGGCTAATAGCTCTGCTCCAATTCATCTACCAGCGAACCAAAATAGCGCGCGGCGTTGCGCAGAGTGTCGGGGTGGGCAATATCCACCCCGGCATGGCGCAGAATCTCCACTGGGGGCAGCGTGGCGCCCAACTCCAGCATCTCCAGCCGGCGATTCACGGCCGGTTGGCCCTCGGTGCGCATCATCTCCACCCCCGCGCAGGCGGCTGCCAGTCCGGCCGCGTAGGTGTAGGAGTAGTGGTTCATGTAGAAATGCGGCTGTTGCGCCCAATAGAGGCGTGCTCCATCATCCAGGGCGATCGTCCCGTCGTAGAACCGCGCGAAGACCTCCTCCTGCACGCTCATGATCACGGAAAGGGTCAGCGGCTTGCCCGCTTCGGCCAACTCGTACAGCCGACGCTCGAAGCGGCCTTCGAGGAGATGGGTGACCATGTTATGGGTAAAAGTGCCCAGGGACTGCAAGATGACCCAGCGCCGAAACCGCGGATCGGGCGCCGTATCGAGGAGATGGTGAGCCAGGAGCAGTTCATTTGCCGTGGATGGCGCCTCCAGCATCAAGGCCATTGGCTCGGTCGCTACCGTGCTGAGCGGCTGTATCACCGAGGATGCCCGCATGCTCTCGCCCAGCGCGGCCAATGCCGCCTCGGTCTCGGGCGAAAGCAGATGAGCGCGTCTCCGGCCGACCTCCGCCGGCAAGGCGCGAAAGGGCAGGAGATGCGCATTCTGCTCAAGATACCGATCGAGCGTGCCCTCGGGCAGCGCCGCAAGCTCGCTCACGATGAACGAACGGGCGGCGTCGGCTCTCGCCGCCAACCCCTCGGCCCGCACGGACATGCTTTGATTTTCGGGGGAGATGCCGTCCGCCGCCAGGCGAAAGTAGGCGTACCTCCGGAGCCGATCCAAACGCGACAGCAGCGCTTCCTGGGCCTGGAGGCAGGCGGCCAGGACGGAAGCGCTCTCGGCCAACCGCCCCTGGAACGCGGCCACCGCATCGATATCCTGCTCGATAGCCGTCATATCCGCCGCCCAGTGCGCGGGCGAGGGATAAATGTCGTCCAGGTTCCAGGTTTCCGCGATCGGCACCTCGTCTTGGGTCAAGCGAACGGCCATAACTACTTCCCGTCGGCGACTCGCACCTTGACTCCGGCATCCGCCTCGAGGGGGAGGAACGCGGCGGTATAGTCACGCCGTCCATAGCCCGCGGCGACGGTACGCTCGTAGAGGGCGCGCGCCTGTTCGGCCAGGGGCACGGCCACGCCCTGTTCGGCAGCCAGCTCGAGCACCAAATTGAGGTCCTTGAGCAACAGATCGGTAAAGAAGCCGGGCTCGAAGGTGCCGGTAAAGGCGCGCAGGGCCACGGGATTGGCCAGCTGCCAGTTACCGCCGCTGCTCACCCCAATGATCTTGGCCATCGTCTCCACATCGGCCCCGGCCTTCACGCCAAGGATAAACGCCTCCGCGTCGGCGGCGGCAATCACCCCGCACAGATGCTGATTGATCAGCTTGACCACCTGCCCCGAACCACTGGGCCCGACGTAGAAGATCTTCTCCTTGGCGCCCATGGCCTCGAAAACAGGCAGCACCCGGGTGAATACTGCTTTATCGCCGCCCGCCATAATGGAAAGGGCGCCCGCCACGGCGCCCTGCGAGCCGCCGCTGACCGGCGCATCGAGCATGGCCACGCCCCGCGCCGCCGCCGTCTCAGCCACCTTCCGCGCCACGGCAGGAGCGATCGTGCTCATATCCACCACGATCAGGCCCTCGCGCGCGCCCTCCAGCACGCCGCCCGGTCCGAGTACGACTGCCTCGACATCGGGCGAGCTGGTCACCATGGTGACCACCACGTCGGATGCCTCGGCCACCGCTTTCGGGCTGGGGGCGCGCCGGCCTCCTGCCGCGACCCCGGCATCGGCCGACTCCGGTCGGCGCGAGTAGACGGTGAGCGGGAAGCCCGCCTTGAGCAGGTTGAGGCACATCGGTTGCCCCATCACCCCGATCCCAATGAAACCGACCCGTTGTCCTGCCATGAACCAAATCCTCCTCGTCCACTCCTCAAGCATGCCTACGCTTTAAGCATAGCGGGGAGCGCGGCCCGTAAATAGTGCCATAGCGGCTACCGGTGGGATTCGTGGATGAGGGTGCCGCCGGCGAGCGAGCGCCTGATGCCGTAATAGACGGCAATACGCCGCCAACCATGGTGGCGCTGCTTAAGGCAGGGAAATGCGCAGGATGTCCGATCGGGTGACGAAGCCGGCACCCCCGGTACCATGCAACTGGGTTTGTTACGCTGAATCCAGAAGGGAGGATCCAGTCCATGAGCAGCCAACTTGCCGCACCCCGACCGCTCTACGGCTGGGCACAGCCCACCGTGGCTACGAACTGGACGGCTGATATGCTCGAGCGCCTGCCCGACGATCGTTGGCATTACGAGCTCCTTGAAGGAAGAGTTCTGCGAATGCCCCCGCCCGGCACCGACCACGGCAATCTCGAAGCGCGCCTCAGCCGTCGGCTTGGCAATTATGTCGAGGACCAACGGCTCGGTGAAATCTACGTTGGGGAGGGCGGCTGGGACCTCACTCGGCCCGACGAGCCTGCCGATACGGTGCTCGGCGCTGATGTCGCCTTTGTCCGTGCCGAGCGCTTGCCCCTGCCCCCGCCCCGCCGGGGTACTTCCTACCGGCCGCTTGCTCCCGACTTAGTGGTGGAGATTGCCTCGCCATCCTACTATCGACCGGAGATGGGCGAGAAGGCGCGGCTGTGGCTCGACCGGGGCGTTCGCCTGGTCTGGGGTGTCTGGCCAGCGCGCCGGGCAATCGATATCTGGACGCCCGGCGCCGCCGCGCCACATACACTCCATGATGGTAGCTATCTCGCCGGCGACGATGTCGTGCCCGGTTTCCGCCTCCCACTCGCTGAACTATGGTGAGGGGAATGCTCTATGCGGGCATCCGAGTGATACGTTGAGCGTGAAGGGATAATTCTCGTGCTGACGGACTATATTAGAGCGGCGATGGGCCAGGCGCGATACAAGATCCTCTCAGAGGATGGAACGTATTTCGGCGAAATACCGGGCATTGTCGGTGTCTGGGCAAATGCCGACAGTCTTGAGGACTGCCGGGACGAGTTGGAAGATGTCCTCGAAGAATGGATTGCTCTGAGCCTCTCGAAGGACTTGCCCATTCCCTCTATCGGGGGCGTGGAGTTGAGCATCCCACAGGCTTCCTAATGCCGTTGTATGGTCCCATCAGCCGGAATGACCTGATCAAAGCACTACGCCGGCTTGGGTTCGGTGGCCGCACTCTTGTAGACGTGGATGGGCTGGATACAAGCGGCGTTCTGTTGCACGTGACCCACAATCTATCTTGTGGTTTTCCTGAGAGTTGTTGACTGCCAAGTCTCATCAACCGTTTCACAGATCGCCTCAATCGGCTGATGCATGGGACAGTCGTACGAGTAAATGAGAAATCTTTTGGGCAACCGGATCGTAAGTCTCTCCTCGTCAGCCGATCGGACATCAGGATCATCAATATCCTGATCCACCGGGTAGGGTATGCCTTCCTGCCACACGAACAGGGCATTGATGCCGTCTTTCCCTTGCCACTCCAGGAGTGGGGTGCCATCAATGGGACAGCACAGTTGACTTCGGGGTTTGTACCAATTAAAGAGAGACATGTCTCACTACCTACTTACCGCACCTCCCAGCATCTCATGAGTTGATACCCAAATCCCCGCAATTGAAGAATCGCCCGGAGCTTTCAATGAGAATCACACCTCTACTTGAGCCAAGTATCGCCCGAAGTAGCGGATGGTACCAAGGGTTAAATCTTGACGCCCCAGTCGTTAAGGATCCACTGCGCACTACGCGACAGCTCTGGATCCGAAACGGCCCTTCCAAGAATAGCAGATGCCTGGCTGGAATATCCCGACCTCTCCAACGAAGCCACGGCACTGTGCCTTTGGTTTAGGCCATAGGTCGGGCTGGTTACCACCGTATTCATGGCTTCAAACGCTCCCGGTGATTGCATATATGGTGACATAGCCCTCGTAGCGTATGTACGCGTATCTTCATCAGAGTCCGTCAACATAACGCGCATAATGGCTTGCCCAACACGGGCTCGTTCATGTTGAGAGACAGTTCTCACTTCTAGAATCTTGAGCGCTTCAATACGCGCCAGATCGTATTGCTCGCGGTCTAGCACGTCCAGAAGGAAATCGGTGACTTCCATTTCCTCCCTATCCTCCAGCTCCATGAGCAAGTCTATCTTCCCTGGGTATTCTTGTCCTTCGCCAACCGGATCTTGTGTCCAATACCTCTCAATGAGGGCCGAAGTTGCCTCCATGTGACATCTCCGTAGCTGCTAGGCTTCATAGAAGCCGCGGCCGGACGAGCTTTGCTGGGCGGCGGTGTGGGCGGCGTTGGCCTGGCAGACCACGTCATACCAGGCGCAGGAATCCAGACCGAAGGGATCGCTCCCGTTGACCGGATCGTCATACGCGTAGCTGTAGGGCTGCCCGGTCAGGTCGAGCAGCGGATCCACGCCCAGCAGGGTGCCGCTACCCGGCTGGTACCACCGGGCCCGCAGGTACTCCTGCCCGGTGGTGCCGTCCTGCAATTCCCCGGTGTAGCCGAAGGGACCGATCAGCGAACTGCCCGCCTCTACCTGGCCGAAGGGGTCGTAGCTTTGTACACCCAGCACGGTGCCGGTATCGTCCAGACTCTGCCGCACGCTGCCTTGGCCGTCCAGCCCATACCAGGTGCGGCTGCCGCCGGAAAGAGCGGCCAGCGGCGCCATGTCCTGCCCGTAGAGGTAGTCGGTGGTGGTCAGGCCAGTGGTGGCGGCAAGCACCTGACTGAGGCTGGATGCCAGGTCCTGGGTGTAGTTGGTAGTGGCGCCGGCGGCGGTCTGGCCCACCAGAGTGCCGTCACCGTTGTAGGCGTAGTTGGTGGCCTACGTGCCGGCGGTCGTCCCGGTCAGATCGTTGAGGGCGTCGTAGGTGTAGGTGGTGGTGGCCAGGGCAGTCGCCGTGGCCGGGTCGTGGCACACCACACGCCTGTCACGTCTTCCGATTGGGTGAGGTTGGTGCGACGAGTGGCCGCGTCATACGTGGAATTCAGATGCCCGTTGAGGGCGGGCGCCCGGACGGGAGCGGCTGCCGCCGCTAAGGTTCCCGGCATGCCACCGCGCGAAGCAGCAGCGCGAACGCCACGAGCCAACCTGCCATGACCTGCTTCAATGCCGCTCGGTTCTCCTGAGGTCACCACCTTGGCGGATGACGAATGGCGAGGTTACCAAAGGTGCCCAGGCGCTAGTCTTCACGGCCGTAGCCATGGCGTGGAAGGGTGAATTGGCGGATCAACACTTCGCTCTCTCCGGCTCCGGAAAGCGTCTGAAGAATGGGATCCGCTGAGGAAACTAAACCAAAGCCACGGTGGAACCCGTAGGTCGGCTGCCTGACTCAGGCGCTGCGACATGTAGATATCAACGAGGTTTCACTATAGCATCAATGCCGAGGCTTCCATCCGGCACAACCAGACAACCAGTCGGCCTGATCAGCCGATGATCGGTTGCACTCCGGCTGGGGCCGTCACCGCCTGGGGGAGCGGCTCGGTGCGGCGGGGGTCGCGGCGCCGGGTGGCGCCGTAGGCCAGGGCGCCGCCGCCAAGCATGATGAAGAGGTCGCCGAAACTGCAGACGCTGCCGTGCCCGAAGGGGAGAGAGACCGGCAGGGTGTCGGAGAAGGCCACCAGCCGACTGGAGGAGTCGGCCAGCATGCGGTTGGCGAACTCCCGATGGGCGGCAATCGTACGCACCAGGGCCGGCCCTTCCTCGGCCCGGAGCGCGGCGGCGTTGACCGGCATGTGCCCGCCGTTGGCCACCACCACCGCCGTATTCAGGGCCAGACCCAGCAGGACCAGCCGGGCCGCCAGGCCCAGGCGCCAGTTGCACGCTACGCCGTACACCATCAGGCCGAGCACGACCAGGTAGATGGCCGCCCCATGCTCGCGCACCGGCCCCAGATTGCGTACGGCCGGGACGTAGATCACCGCCTGGATCACGAAGGAGGCCAC
>JAICHN010000254.1 GCA_025924845.1 Chloroflexota bacterium
AGAAACGTACGCCACGTTGTACTAAAGCCGGTTGCGTCCAGATCCGCTTCCCGCACGCCCCCTCAACTCGCGCTGGGCGTGGGTCGCCGGTAGGTGCCGGGCACGCTGCGAAAGCCGACCGCCAGTCGATTCCAGGCGTTGATCGTGGTGATCACCACGGTGAGATCCACCAGTTCCTTTTCGCTGAACTGGGCGCGGGCTTCCTCGTAAACCGCGTCCGGAGCATGGCTTTCGCTGAGCAGGGTGAGCGCCTCGGTCCAGGCGAGGGCGGCCCGTTCGCGGTCGCTGAAAAACGGAGTTTCACGCCAGGCGGAGAGCGCGTAGATGCGCTGTTCGGTCTCGCCCCCGGCCCGTGCGTCTATCGTATGCATATCAATGCAGAAGGCGCAGCCGTTGATCTGCGAGGCCCGTATCTTCACCAACTCGCGCAGCCTCGGCTCGATGTCGCTACGGCGCGCATAGGCCTCAAATTCACGCATTAACCTTATGGCATCGGGCGCCAGCTTCATATAATCCAGGCGCGGTTCCATGGTCCTTCTCCCTGTGATTTCCCGTGGGTCAACGTTACCCATTCATGGTATGAGGCCCGATTGAGGGGCATGGGACACGCGCCGGGGCCGGCGGGTGCCCTATGCCCCTCAATGCCAGGTTTTCCGGAGCACCCGTACCCAATTCTCGTGGCCGATCTTGCGCAGGCTCGGCTCGTCGTAGCCGCGAGCGCGCAGCGTCTCGATCAGTCGAGGGAGGCCGGCGGCGTCGGTCAGTTCGGCGGGCATCGTGGCGCCGTCGAAGTCGGAGCCGAAGCCGACCCGGTCGATGCCCAGGCGGTTTACCAGGTAGTCGACGTGATCGGCGATTATGGTGAGCGGGGTGTCCTTCTCGTGCTTGCCGTCGGGACGGAGAAATCCGACGTGGAAATTGACGCCCACCATGCCGTCCGTCTCCCGAATGGCGTCCAGTTGGCGGTCGGTCAGGTTGCGGCTCGCCCCGGTGATGGCGTGCGCGTTCGAGTGCGTGGCGACCAGGGGCGCCGTACTGAGCGCTTGCACGTCCCAGAAGCCCTTTTCATTCAGATGCGAGAGATCGATCATGATGCCCAGACGATTACAAGCGCGCACCAGATTCTTGCCCAGGTCGGTCAGGCCGGGACCGGTATCCGGAGAGCTGGGGAAGGCGAACGGTACGCCCTCCGCGAAGCGATTGGGCCGGCTCCAAACCGGGCCGATCGAGCGGAGGCCGGCGCGGTAGAACACCTCCAGGGCATCCAATTCGGGATCGATCGCTTCGGCGCCCTCGAAGTGCAGAATGGCCGCGATGGTACCGTTCGCCAGGCATGTCGCCAGTTCGTCGGCAGTGCGCGTCACCTTCACGGCGCCGTCCGAAATCGCCTCGATGCGAAACAGATCGGCGGCCATGCTCATCGCCGTACGCAGGGCGGTCGGCAACTCAGGCGTGGGCGACATGGCCTGTCTCTCGCTGAAAGCCGCCATGGCCGCCTCGGCCGCGCTGCCGCTCGGCGCGGCTTCCTCCTCGCTGCCCGGAACGAAGACGGCGAAAAAGCCGCCTCCGAAGCCACCCTCGCGGGCACGGGGCAAATCGAGCTGGGCGCCCGGTGTACGGTCGAAAAAGCTGGTGCCGTCTTTATGCAAGCGCAGCAAGACATCGTTGTGGCCATCAAATACCGTAACCGCGGTCATTAATCCCCCGCCTGGAGTTAATCCGGCACAGACTTTCCATCCCCTGCCGGTCGATCAATCACAGAGATCAGTATATCCAGTCGACCGAGGTGGGCCGGCGGTTCGGCGGTGCCCAGAGCCCTGCTTGGGAGCACGTACTTTAGGGGCGCGGGTCGCCAGGCCCGCTTGGTGCGACGGCGGCTGGTCATCCGGATAGCACGATCAGTGCCGGCGCTTGGCCGCCTCGGCGGGCCTGGCGACCCGCGCTCCTATACGCGCACCCTGGAGGGGCCGGCTTGTCACAAAACGTCGGTACGCTCCGGTGACTACTACCGGCCGGAGTTACCATGCAAGTAGGTCAATCGGAGTACCATGTAGGGGTAGCAGCGCCCGTGGAGTGTTGCGGCGGTAGGGTGAAGAACACCGCCGTCCGAGTCGTGCTTATAAAGGAGCGGTCGTGGAGTATCGAAATCTGGGTCGATCTGGTCTGAAGGTGAGCGAAATCGCCCTCGGCAACTGGCTGACCCACGGTGGGTATGTGGCCGAAGAGGCGGCGGTGCGGTGCGTGGAGCGCGCCTATGGTCTGGGGATTAACTTCTTTGATACCGCCAACGCCTACATGCGCGGCGCGGCGGAAGAGGTGCTCGGCCGCGCCCTGAAGCAGTATCGACGCAGTTCCTACGTGCTGGCCACCAAGCTGTTCTGGCCGATGGACGAGGGGCCGAACGACCGGGGGCTGTCGCGGAAACACATTATGGAGCAGTGCCATGCCTCGCTCAAACGGCTAGGGGTGGATTACATCGATCTGTATCAGTGCCACCGTTACGATTCCTCTACGCCCGTCGATGAGACGCTGCGCGCCATCGACGACCTGATCACCCAGGGCAAGGTGCTCTACGCCGGAATCAGCGAATGGGCGGCGCTCCAGATCGCCTCCGCCGTCAGCTTCGCGCGCGAGCATAACATCGACCAAATCGTGTCCAGCCAACCGCAATACAGCATGCTCTATCGCACCATCGAGAGCGAGGTAATCCCGCTTTGCGCGCGCGAGGGCATTGGGCAAGTGGTATTCTCGCCCCTGGCCCAGGGGGTACTTTCCGGCAAATATCGGCCCGGTCAGGCGCCGCCGAACGATTCACGCGCCAATACCGAAGCCGGTACCTTCATGCGCCGCTTGCTGAGTGACGAGGTGCTTGAGGCCGTTGAGAAGCTGCGGCCCATCGCCGCCGATCTGCATCTCAGTCTCCCGCAATTGGCCCTGGCCTGGGTGCTCCGTCAACCGAATGTCAGTGCGGCGATTATTGGTGCTTCGCGACCAGAGCAAATCGACGACAATGTAGCCGCGTCCGGAGTAAAGCTGGACGCCGCCACCCTTCAGGCCATCGACGATGCCGTGGGCGGGGTCGCTCAGCGCTGATGCGCTTCGCCGGCCATGACACGGAGGCTCCCCGATGGGGTGGGCTTTCGTGTCATGGAGCCGCCGTACACATCGGCCCTCATTCCTGTTATGGTATGCACGAAACGTTTCTCGATAGGAGGCAGGTGAGTGGCACGCTTCCGGCAAGCGGTGATCGATGACATCGAGGCAGCGGCCGACGTGCGGTTGCGGACACTCGAAGAGTCTCGACGCGGCGCCCAGCGTCTCTCACCCAGTCAGCGCTGGGGTAGTGAGAAGACCTGGTGGGAGCACCTGATCCGCAGCAGCCGGGGTGGTTTCTGGGTGGCCGAGGACGGTAGTACGATCATCGGCATCGTGTGCGCCATCGTGCGCGATGGCGAGTGGTTGCTGACCCACCTCTACGTGTTGCCCGAGAAGCAGGGCCACGGGGTTGGTCGCGGACTGCTCGAACGGGCTCTCCGCAGCGCCCGCGGCACGGATCGTCACGCCGCCTATACCGATGCCTCCAGCTTTTCGAGCACCAGCCTCTACATGCGCCATGGGATGTTTCCCGCCCGAGACATTGTCGGCCTCACCGGTCCGGTCAATGCCCTCGAACGGGTTCGGGCCAGCGCGGATGGACTGCTGGCCGAGCCGTTGGGCGCGCACAGCACGACGGTGATCGGGCATATTGATGCCCTGGATCGTCAGATTCGGGGTACGGGGCGGAATGAGGATCACCGCTTCTGGATCGATCTCGGTATGCGCGGCCTGCTGTTCCGCCGTCACGGGCAAATTGTCGGCTACGCCTATTGCAGCCCCTGGGGGGGGATCGGTCCGGTCGCCGCTCAGCATGAGACGGATCTGCCCGCCATTCTGGAGCGTTGCGGGCAGGTGCTGGCCGAAAGCGGGGTTGCCGAGACTTCAGTGCTGGTGCCCGGCGTGAATCAAACGGTGCTGTCGCAACTGCTCTTGCACGGCTTCCGCCAGACCTCGCTCGGCCTCTATGTGGCGACCCGTCCGGCGGGCGATTGGAGCCACTACCTGCTGTTCCACAGCGCGCTGCCTTGATTAGCCCCACTCTCACTTCCATCCATCAAGAGAATCCGAGTTACGGATTGTTCAGGATGTCATGACCTCCGATGCGCCGCCAGATGATGTGCGGCTCACCTGCAATCTGCTCAGGGCCGTACTCAAATGTCGCCCGCCCATCACCGGACCAACTGATCTCGAATATGCTGTCGGCACCCCGCACGTGCTTGACCCGCAGACTGGGCCTTATGCCCCTCCTAGCGTCTAAATCAAGCACCAGCTTCGTTACCGCCTTGGCAAACAGCTGTTGTTTGTCTTCGGAGAGCGCTGCGTAATCGCGAAGAAATCGAGCATACTCGTCATGCGTCGGCATCGTGTGGGCATTCTTGCTCCGATCGGATGGTCCCTTCGATTTTCCGCACCGTCTCCTCCCTCATCCCCAGGTGGCGTAGCCAGTCATCCGTCTTGTAATAGCGAGGGTTCGCGCGGGGATCACGGAGTTCCTCGATCAACTGGGCGAGCAATGTATCCGGAGTTTGGCCCCGAACTTGGGCCGCCTGCTCGATAGTCCGATATTGCTCATCGCTGAGCGTGATCACTCGGTTCATGGTGGATATCTCCCTGGTCCAATTCTAGCACCTCCATTGCCGTCAGGTGGTTAAGGATGTGGTGGTGGGCAGGCCTGGAAACGGTGATGAGATTTCTTCCGGCCCCAAGTCCGCCAAACCCAGGCTCACACGCACCGTGATTGCCAAGAGCGTAGGATAATCACTTTATAACCCGAATCGACCGGGCCGCACTCAGGAGGGATGTTCCATCACGCTCAGCGAAGGTTTCGCCCTGGCCATTTTCGCGGCTACGCTGTGCGGCGTGCTGGCCCGACCGTTCCGGCTGTCCGAAGGGATTTGGGCGGCGGGCGGGGCCGCCGTAATGCTGGCCGGCGGATTGGCCGGGTTGGGCGATCTGGGGGTCGTTCTGTCGAACAACCTGCCCGTGTTCGCCTTCTTCCTGGGGATGATGGCGCTCACTCGGCTGGCCGAGGAGGCGCTGGTGTTCGACCGGATGGCCTCGGCGGCGGCTCGCCTGGCGCGGGGGAGTAGCCGGCGCCTACTTTTCAACGTCTTCCTGCTCGGAGTGATCATCTCTACATTTCTCACCAACGATGCTACCGCGCTCATCCTCACTCCCGTGGTGTATGCGCTGGTCACCCGGCTTCGTCTCGATCCCCTTCCCTTTGTCTTCGCCTGCACGTTTATTGCCGATACGGCATCGATGACCCTCCCCGTGAGCAACCCAATCAACATTATTCTCAGCCGGCGATTCCCCGAACTGACCCTTGGCGGCTTCCTCCATTACCTCTTGTTGCCGAGCGTGGCGGCGATCGCGATCAATGTCGCGGTGTTTGCCTTCCTCTTTCGCCGTGTGCTGCGCACCCCCTTCACGCCGATCGCGCCGGCAGCGCGTGCGGATCCCGGGGCCGAGCGTGCCTTCCGGGTCGCGGTCGCCGTGCTGCTGCTGGTCGCCGCGGCATTTGTCGCGGTCTCGCATGCCCATCCGTCCCTGGTAGGCGTCGTGGCCCTGCTCGGTGCTGCCATCCTGCTCGGCGCCACGGCCGGGCAAGGACGGTTGGAGTGGCGCCGCCTCGGGCAGGGCATCTCCTGGGGCGTTTTCCCTTTCATCGCGGGTATGTTTCTTCTGGTGCGGGGCATCGAGCATCAGGGCGCCATCGCCCAGCTGGGCGAGTTGCTGGGCAGGCTGGCCGGACAGGGCACCATGCGGCCCGCCGTGGTGACTACCCTGTTCGCGGCGGTCGGCAGCAACGCGATCAACAATATACCAATGGTGGCCGTGATGGGGGCGGCCGTTCCCACCGTACACGGCGCGTCTCACGCGGCCCTGGTCTACGGCACGTTAATCGGCTGCGACCTGGGACCGAATCTCACCGTGGTAGGATCGCTGTCCACCCTGATCTGGCTGTTGCTGCTGCGCAAGCGTGGCGTAGAGGTTTCCAGCCTGGACTACGCGAAGCTGGGTATCATCGTCACGCCGATCATGCTGCTGACCGGCAGCCTGCTGCTCGGCCTGCTCCTCCAGTGAGTGCGTTCCTTCGGGACTGAGCCATTCCAACTGAGGGAGGCCGTCGGCACGGGCCTCGGATTCCTCAAAGATCCACCTCCACGGTCTCTCCGTGGGGGCTTGACCCGCGATCTATACTGGGAGTGGGGGATATGAGGCGTTGGGTATCTGTGCTCGGCCAGCCAAACAACGGGTGGCTCCAATGGTGGTCGATGACCGTGACCGGACGACCAGAGCGCGCGAAGCCGGAACTACCTGGTCCGCGGCCGGCGCTCAGGGCGCGCTGTCTGCCGCTGACGCGGCGCGGGCGTATCGGCAAGCTCAAGCCTGTCCCGGCGCCTTGACCCCGAGCGCTATCCTGGCGCTTCAGCGTACGGTAGGGAACGCGGCGGTGAGCCGGCTGCTGCGTGGACAGGGTACCAGCGCGCCGGCCCTCGCTCGTCGTGACCGACCGGCCCGCTCCCTTCCCGCGCCAGGCCCCACGCCGATTCAGCGCTTCAAGCTGGGGGGCACCTATGGCACTGCCCAGGAGGTGGAGTTCGCCAACGACGAAGAACAGCCGGCGAGCCATGGGATCTATAAGAATGATGGTTTCTTCTACAAGGAGATAGGCAAGTCACTCACCGGCAAGCTCTATGAGCGATCCAAGGTGACCGGCGCGGTGGCGGCCTATCGCGGTCTGCATTTCAAGAAGACCTGGGATGATGCGAAGTACAGAAAAGAGATCGCCCTCATTGTTAAGGACACCCCTACGTTTAGCTCCGCTACCTACGAAGTGGCAATTAAGATTGCCGGGCGTGACGACGTATCCGTCGCGGAACTGATGCAGGCAGCCGCCATAGTGCAAGCCGACCTAGACCGCATGGCGACGTATCAGGACAAAGACAAGCCCGGGAACCTCAAGAAGTACACTCATCGGGGGGGCGGAAGCATGCCTCGGCAGCCGGGAGAAGATGAGTTCTTCAGCCGGAGCAAGGGCCGAAAATACCTCAATCAACTGGCAGCCGCTCTCTCGCTGTATATCAATAATCAGAAGGAATTCGAGAAGAACCTAAAGCAGGCGGAGGCGGGTGACTTCGGCGGCCTGCACTTTATCAAGGTTCCTTTCATCTCCACCTCGAAGAGTCCCACCGAAGCCGCGAAGTATGCGAAAGGCAAGGTGCAGGAGGAGGCGGATGTCCGCACCGAAGGAACGGTGGGGAGAATGTATGTCTACGTGGCGCCATTGGCCGAGATGCAGGCCATCGGCGCCGTCGATGTAGTGGAATCGCACCCGAACCAAATCTATGTCTGCGAATGGCGATTTGGCGAAAAGGAAGTGACGTTCAACGCCAGTATTCCGCCGCAATTCTTACGCGGGCAGACCCTGGTCAACGGCGATGAGTCGGAGGAAGACGCGGGGCAGAAGGCGAAGGTGGTCGCGGAGAGTGAAGCGGCGGCGTTTGGGGGCCTGAAGGACTATACGATGAAGATCGTGTAGAGACGGCGGCACCGG
>JAICHN010000255.1 GCA_025924845.1 Chloroflexota bacterium
GTACTCGTGGTCGCCAGGCTTGGCCGTGCGTAGCGTACGATGGCGACCATAGCGGCCGGCCCGCAGTCGACGTTATCAGTGGGTAGACCCTGATATTGGCTTACCGGCTCGATGGGAAGAGGTAAACCGGTAACGGCATTCGCGGCTGGGAACGATCCAGTAAAATTGAGATGCCCGGCAAAGGGCGGCCAGGTGCTGGGCACCAGGAAAGCCGCCGCCGCCAACAGCACTGCCACCAGTGTGAGAAGGCGAGTGCCTCGCCAATCTCCGTTCAAGGCCATGAAGCCTCCTTGACAGGGCGCGGAGCACCCTGCTACCGTCCCCGCATTGGCCGGGGATAATACCATGTTCCCTCGTCGGGCCTTTAAGAGGACAGGAACACAATGCCCCACACGCTCGACGAACCGTATCTCACCGGGCTCAGCGGGATCGCGCGCGAAACGCGCCGCCTGATCGTACGGGCCATCCATCTGGCGCAGGCCGGTCACATCGGTGGACCGTTCTCCGCCGTCGAGCTGCTGGTCGCCCTCTATTTTGACGTGCTGCGAATCGATCCGGCGCGTCCCGATTTGGACGAACGGGATCGCTTCATCCTGTCCAAGGGCCACTCAAGCATCGCCCTGTATGCCGTGCTGGCCCAGCGGGGGTTTTTCCCGATCGACGAACTCGATACCTTCGATGCCATTGATTCGCGGCTCCAGGGCCATCCCGATATGACCCGCCTCCCTGGTCTGGACATGAGCACCGGCTCGCTCGGCCAGGGTCTTTCGCCGGGGGTGGGCATGGCGATCGGCGCCAAACGGCGCGGCCTGGACTTCCGTACCTACGTGATGCTTGGTGACGGCGAGCTGCAAGAAGGGCAGATCTGGGAGGCCGCCTTCGTCGCCGCCCGCTACGAACTCGATAACCTGGTGGCCATTGTCGACCACAACCAGCTACCTCAGTATTCCTGGCCCAATGCCGGCAACGCGGGCCGTCTCCTCACTCAACCGGCCATCATAGAGCGCTGGCGGGCCTTCGGCTGGCGCGTACAGGAGGTGGACGGCCACGACATGGGCGCCGCCATTTCGACGCTTCGCCAGGCCCATGCAGGCGCCCCCGGCATGCCCACCGTGGTGGTTGCTCACACGGTGAAGGGGAAAGGCGTCTCATTCATGGAGAATCAATTCACCTGGCATGCCAAACCGCCCAGCGACGCCGACCTCGCCGCGGCGCTCCGCGAGTTGGAGGCGAGCGAAGGATGAGTATCCAGGCGCCGATAGTTGAAACACTGGACGTGATACAGGCATGATTACCGAGTTGCCGATGCCGCGTGTACAAGGATGAGCGTCGAGACGCAGGCCCTTCGGGTCGCCTTCGGAGAGACTCTGGTCGAGCTGGCCGCCCTCTATCCTGACTTGTTGCTGCTCGATGGGGACCTGGCCAGTTCCACGCGGGCGGATATCCTGCATAACGCCTATCCCGACCGCTTCCTCGAAATGGGGATAGCGGAGCAGAACATGGTGGGGGTAGCGGCGGGCCTGGCCACGGTCGGCTTCGTGCCCTGGGTAACTTCCTTCGCCGCCTTTATCACGTCGCGTAGTCTCGATCAAATCCGCGTCGTGGCGGCGCAGCCCAATCTGAACGTGAAGTTCGCTGCCGGCTACAGCGGTCTACTGACCGGATCCACGGGGAAGACCCATCAGGAAGTCGCCGATCTGGCTGTGTTTCGCGCCATGCCACACATGACGGTGCTTGCCCCCTGCGACGGCGTGGAGCTGCGAGCCGCCATGTTCGCCGCGATGGAGCATCATGGTCCGGTGTATCTTCGCGTCACCCGAGACGCCACGCCGATTGTCACGGAGCGCCATCGCCCATTCGAGATTGGCCGTGCCGTCCTCCTCCGTGACGGCGCCGACGTGGCGCTTATCGGGACCGGCGTGCAGACCATCCGCGCGTTGGAAGCCGCCGATTTGCTGGGCGCCGAGGGGGTGAGCGCCGCCGTGCTTCATGTGCCGACCATTAAGCCGTTGGACGTAGAGGCGATCCTAGAGGTGGCCCGCCGAACCGGACGAGTGGTGACGGCGGAGGAACATTCGATCATCGGGGGCCTGGGCGGCGCCGTGGCCGAAATCCTTGGCGAATATCACCCGACCCCGATGCGCCGGGTAGGCCTGGCCGATACCTTTGGCGAAAGCGGCCCCAACGCCGCTCTTTTGCAAAAGTACGGACTCACCGCCGCCCACGTGGCCGCGGCGGCCCGTGATCTTCTGGGCACGCGGTTCCCCTAGCGCATCCCCTCCACAAGCTACGCGCGGATCGCTACAATGCTCCCATGGCATGGCTGGATATACCGGCGGAGAGGAGGAAGTTCACCGACGAGCGCTGCGATCCTGCTCCCCTGCAATCGGCATGATTTGTATGGAAGGATAAGGGACTTATGAAGCGAGTATCCCGAATTGTCGTTCGCGGCCTTGCCGCCGCGGGGTTGATTTCCGGCGCCGTCGCCGGCGCGGGGCATACGGTTCAGGCCCATACGGCGCGTGCATCAAGCTACACGATCGGTTTTGCCAATAGCCTGATCGGCAATGGTTGGCGCGAGGAGATGATCTGTTCCGCCAAGGTGCAGGCGAAGACCAGCAAGATTCCCACCAAGGTCATCGTGCAGGAAACCCAGGGCAATACGGCGCAGATGATCAGCCAGATCAAGAATATGATCTCGCAAGGCGTCAACGCGATCATCATCGATCCGCCAGACGCCACCAGCCTCAACGCGGTGATCGCCCAGGCCGTCCAACGCGGGATCAAGGTGGTAGTGGTCGACCAACTCATCACCTCGAAGCTCGCCTATCAGGTAGAGAACGATCAAGTTGCCTATGGCCGCCTGGGCATGGAGTGGCTGGCCAAGCAGTTGCATGGACACGGCAACGTGGCGCTGCTCCAGGGTATCGCCGGCGCCTCCGCCGACACCGACCGCTACACCGGAATCAAGCAGGCGCTCGCCAAGTATCCAGGGATCAAGGTGGTGGCCAAGCCTTACACCGGCTGGCAATACGCCACCGGCGCCAGTGACATGACCACCCTGCTCAACTCCAACCTGAAGATCGACGGCGTGTGGACTTCCGGTATCGACTATACGGTGGTCGATGCCTTCAAGACCGCCGGCAAACCCTATGTGCCCGTGGTGGGGGCCGATAACAACGGCTTCGTCCAGCGGATCATCAGTCTGCATGACAAAGGCTTCGTGGGAGCGGCGGTGACCAATCCTTCCACCGTGGGCGGCGCCGGGATGGCCGTGGCCCTGCAGTTGCTGGCCGGGAAGACCGTACCGCGCATTCAGAAGCTCACCCCCCAGGTGTGGGACTATGCTCATAACGCGGCCCAACTGAAGTCGGTGGCCTTCACCAATCGCGGCCCCACCTTTACCGTGCAGTGGCAGGTGCCTGGGTTCACGACCTACACCAAGACGCAGTTCCTCAATACCTGCAAGGGCTAGAATAAACGTCCATAGTCTTAAGGACGGGGGACCGATAATCCCCGTCCTTAAGACTTAAGACTATGGACGGGATTGAATGATGGGACAGCAGGATCCTGCCATAGATTTGCTCACGGTCAGCGATCTGCGGAAGCGCTACGGTGCCGTGGTCGCCCTGCGCGCCGGCAATCTGGCGGTAGCGCCGGGCGAAATTCACGCCCTCCTTGGGGCCAATGGGGCCGGGAAGAGCACTATGGTCAAGCTGCTGACCGGGGTAATTCGCCCCGACGGCGGCACGATCGCCATCCATGGCCGTGTGGCGCGCTTGCGCTCACCCGCCGCCGCGCAGCGGGCCGGGCTTGCCGCCGTTTTTCAAGACCCGGCCCTGGCCCCCGACCTCACCGCGCTGGAAAATCTCCGACTGACCGGGACGAACGTAGGCGCCGTCAGCCAATGGCTCACTACCATGGAGTTGGGTCATATCGACCTCCGATCCCTGGTCGGCGATCTGCCGTTGCCTATGCTCCGCATGCTCGATCTGGCCCGCGCCCTGGCCCGCGAACCTGAATTGCTCTTGCTGGATGAGATCACCGCCGCTCTTCCCTCCGATCTGGCCGAACGGGTGTTCCTGGTCATGCGGCGGTGGCGCGCGTTGGGCCGTTCGGTTCTGTTCATCTCTCACCGCCTGGCGGAGGTGCGCGCGATCTGTGATCGCGCTACCGTGCTGCGCGACGGCGCGCGCGTGGGGGTGCTGGACCTGACCGAGGGCAGCGAGGAGCGGATCGTGGGGCTAATGCTGGGCGACGCGGCGCAGCCCGCCGCTGCCGAGCGCCTCACCACGCGGCCGAAGCGCGGCACAAGCTTCCATCCTACCCTGCTGAGCGTGCAAAATCTCAGCTTGGGCAACGAATTGCATGATCTATCGTTGGACCTTCACCAGGGTGAGGTATTGGGCGTGGCCGCGTTGGAGGGGCAGGGCCAGGAGGCGCTGTTCGACGCGCTGTCCGGGCGGCGCGCCCCCACCGGCGGCCTGGTGATCGTGCGCGGGAAGAAGCTACGCCTCCGTCAGCCGTACGACGCGATCCGGGCCGGATTGGTGCTCGTCCCCGCGGACCGCCTCTTGGCTCTCCTGCCCCAACGCTCGGTCCACGAGAACATCGCCCTCCCTCGCTACAGTCGCCTGGCGGGCTGGGGAGTGATTCGCAGGGCGCGCGAGCGGACCTGGATCGGTCAGGCCGTGGCAAGGTTGCAGATCGATACGCGGGCCATGAGCCAGGTGCGCCGACTGAGCGGCGGCAACCAGCAGAAGGTGACGGTGGCCCGCTGGGTGGCCTGCGGCTTTGACGTGCTACTGTGCTTCGACCCCACCCGGGGGATCGACGTGGGCACCAAACGGCAGATCTACGGGTTGCTGCGCGAGGTGGCCGACCGGGGCGCCGCCGTGCTGCTTTTTACCAGCGAACTGCCCGAAATTGAACTGGTCTGCGACCGCGTGCTGGTGCTCTACGAGGGGCGGATCGTCAGTGAACTGCCCGCCGATCAGGCCAATGAGGCAACGCTGCTCCACGCCGCGCATGGGATGACGCACCAGGAAGAAGCGGCGGTCTAGGATGAGCGTGCCTACCGAGGTGCTTGCGCCCGCCGTTCAGCGCCGTCGGTTCCGCCGTGCCGGCTGGGTGGTGGGCACCTACGTGGTGCTCGCCCTCATGCTGCTGTACGAGCGCGCCATCCACGGCACGGCGTTCGGCGCCTATGACATGCAGTCGCTGGTGGACCCCTCGGTGTCGCTGGCCCTGGCCTCGATGGCCCAGGCGGTCGTGGTCCTGACCGGGGGCATCGACCTTTCGGTAGGCTCGATGATGAGTCTAGCGAACGTGATCGCCGCCAATTGGATGGTGAATGCGAGCTTTGGCGGCGCGCTGGCGATCAGCGCGGTGCTCATCCTGGGAGGGGCCCTGGCCGGCGCGGCTACCGGCCTGGCGATCACCATCTCGCGGGTCCCCGATATCATCGTCACCCTGGCCACCGGCGCCATTTGGGGTGGACTGGCTTTGCAAGTGATGCCCACCCCCGGCGGCGGCGTACCCCTGGAGTATTCGAGCCTGTTGACCGGAGGGGTCCGCGATACCGGCTTCCCGGTCGGTTTGCTGGTCCTGAGCGCCGCCCTCGTCGTGCTGTGGCTTCCCCTTCGTCTGGCGCGGCCCGGCCTGGCCATCTACGCACTCGGCTCCAACCGCACCGCCGCTTTTCTCAGTGGGGTCAGCGTGGGGCGCACGCGGGTTATCGCCTATGCCCTGGGCGGCGCCTTCGCCGCGCTCGCCGGGCTCAGCCTTACCGCCCAAACCATGAACGGCTCGGCGCAAGCGGGCGTCACCTACACGTTGCAGAGCGTGGCGGCTGTGGTGATCGGCGGCGTCGCTCTGACCGGGGGACGGGGCGGCATGTTGGGACCGATCGCCGCCGCCTTCATCCTCACTCTGCTCAGCACCATTCTCGGCTATCTGAACGTCGATCCCAGTTGGGGATTGGTCATTCAGGGCGTGATCATGGTGCTGGCGGTGATGATCGGCGGTTTACTCCTGGCGCGGAGAAAGTAGATTATGGCTGCCGACCCGCTCGTTGAGCTTCCTGATCTGCCGGCCCTAATCGCTCGGTGGCGACGGACAGCGGCCGACCGGCCGCTGTTGGTCCTGGTCGCCCTGTTGCTTGGCCTGATGATCGTGACCAATTTCGTCAGCCCCGGCTTCCTGCTGCCCGGTAACTTTTCCACCACCCTCCTCCTTGCCGGCCCGCTGGGGATGTTGGCGGCGGGCCAGACTGTGGTCATCTTGACCGGCGGCATCGATCTCTCGACCACCGGCACCGCGACCATCGCGGCCTATTTCTTGGTCCAGTACGGCGGGGCCAATCCGCTGCTTGCCGTGCTTGGCGCGCTGGGCATCGGCGCCGTAATCGGGCTGATCAACGGGATCGGAGTTGGGCCGTTCGGCGTGGCGCCCCTGATCATGACCCTGGGCATGAGCGGGATCATTACCGGCCTCCTTACCGTGTGGGCGGCGAATACGGCCAACATTCCGGTGATCCCCGAAGCGGTTCGCCAGGCCGGCTCGGGCAAGTGGCTGACCTACATTCCTATTGATGTGGCGCTGTGGGCGCTGCTCACCGTAGTGTTGTTGGTGCTGCTGCGGGGCAGCGGCTTCGGGCGGGCCGTGTACGCAGTGGGCGCAAACTCGGTGGCCGCTCGCCTGGCGGGGATACGCATCTGGCAGGTGGTATTGGCCGTCTATACGCTGTGCGGACTGCTCAGCGCGGGCGCGGGCATCTTGCTGGCGGGCCAACTGGGCGGGGTAGATACCAGCCTCGCCGCGTCATTCCTCCTGCCGTCAATCGCCGCCGTGGTGATTGGCGGCACGTCCATTCTGGGCGGCAGCGGCGGCTACGCGGGCTCCATCGTCGGCGTCCTGATCCTCACCGTGCTGGAGTCGCTGCTTATCTTGCTGCACATCGCCGAGGCGCTCCGCCAGGTACTCTATGGAGCAATAGTGCTTGGCCTGGCCTGGATCTATGCGCGCACCTCCGGTGGGGAATGAAATTAGATTCCTTTGTTACCGGGAACTCATTCTTCATCCAGGGAGCGATGATTGCCCGAGGTTATCATCGCTCCCTGGATGCATCAATCGCCCGCCGAAGGCGGGCGGGAGGAGTAGACCATGCAGTTAGGATTCGTCAGCGCGATTGTCCCGGAGTTGGATCTGGATGAGGTGCTGGCCCTGGCGGGCCGCCTGGGTTACGACTGCGTGGAGGTCATGTGCTGGCCGCCGGGCAAGGCGGAGCGACGGTATGCCGGGGTCACGCACATCGACGTTACGACGCTCGACCGGGCGGGCGCCGCCAAAATCAAGGACTTGACGGAGCGGCGCGGCGTAGCGATCAGCGCCCTCGGCTACTATCCTAATCTGCTCACTGGTGATGCCAGGGAGCGGAAAATCTATGCCGATCACATTCGAGCGGTGATCGACGCGGCAGCCCTGCTCGGCCTGGGCACGGTCAACACCTTCGTCGGGCGCGACCCCCGGCGAAGCGTGGAGGAGAATTGGCCGCTCTTCCGCGAGGTGTGGCCGTCGCTCATCCGCGACGCGGCGGAGCGCGGCATCAATATAGGGATTGAGAACTGTCCTATGCTGTTCAGCGACGACGA
>JAICHN010000256.1 GCA_025924845.1 Chloroflexota bacterium
GGCCCCGGTGAGCGTCACCAGCGGCGCGGGCTGCATCAGCGCCCCCACCGCCGCCCGCTCTCGCTCCCGCCCGACCAAGCTGGTCAGTTGCACCGGCAGGTTGGTGGGGGGCGCGGAGAGCACCCGTAGGGGTGGGGATCCGCCCGGCGTGCCGGCCGGCAGCAGATGGTAAAGCGGCTGCGGGCGCTCCACCGCGCTCAAGCTATGCCGGCCAATGCCCTCCAGGCGGATCCCCTCGGGAAGGGTACGCCAGACCAGATCTCGGGTGGCCTGGGTGAGCAAGATCTGGCCGGCTTGGCCCAACCTGGCCAGCCGCACCGCCCGCAGCCGACTCGGTCCAGCATAGTCACCCTCGCCCGGCTCCGCCCATCCGGTGTGCAGCGCCAGGCACGCCGTTACCCCTGTACCCACGGCATCGTGGGCCGCGTGCGCCCATGGCCCGCCGCGCTCTCGCAGCGCTTGCCGCAAGGCGCACGCGGCGACCACGGCCTCGTCCGGCCGGGGGAAGACCCACACCGTGCCGTCCGGCCCGTCCGGAGGATAGACTAGTCGTCCGCCCCGCGGCGGCGCCACCTGCTGCAGCAGCGCCAGGTACGGGAGGCTGCTCGCTTCCTCGTCGCTATGGTAAGTGGCCGTGGGCGCCGGCGCGCAAATCAGGAAGGTGAGGGTACCGGTCGGCAGCGGGGGGGTAATAGGCGCTACACGCGGTGCGACCGGGCCGGATGCTACGCCGAGCTGCCGCTGCGCGCGGTCGGCACGGACCGCCTCACGGAATGCGGCCGGCAGGTCCGCCTGCTCCGGCGGGGCGAAGGCAAGCGCTCTCGCCAGGGCGTCCACCAGCAGGTCGAGTGTAGCCTGACGCGGCAGGTGCCCACGACCAGCCTCCAGGTTGCTGATCGTGTTGACGCTGACCCCGGCCCGCTCGGCCAACTCCTCCTGAGTGAGTTCCGCGCGCTTGCGGGTACGCTGAAGAAGCGTGCCGAGGGGGTAGCCCGTGTTGTCGCCACTGCCCACGCCCTATGTCCTTACACCGCCGTGCCCTGATCCGCACTGCTTCACTGGGACCGCTGATTGTCAGCATAGCAGAGGCAGCAGGATCCTACCACCGGTGCGGCCCGCGCTTGTTGAGAGCCGTTTTGGAGTGGTGGTATACCCCGACGTGGCCGTACGAAATATGGTACTCGGCGGATAGGGCGCTAATCGGGATTCGGCAGCATAAAATCGCGGATCAGGGCGTCGAGGTCGCTACAAGCGGCGATGAACTGGCGCAGGGTGCGTCTGGTGGCGCCGAAGGTATCGAATTCCGCCGTGCTGAGTCCATCTTCGTCGTAGGCGCGGCGGAATTCGACGAATTTCCGGGTCAGTTCGTCGACCATTAGCGGATCCACCGGCTTGTCGATACGCGGCATGACTTCGATGTCGCTCGCGTTGAACCGCACCTGCCAGGCATAGGGCGGCGAGATGACCACATTGCCACCGATCAACTCGCTCCAGTGCATGTGGTTGCGGAAGGCGGCCGAGAGCAGGCGGACCCGATAGCCTCGTTCCTGGAACAGGCGATAGGTCTTCTTAAAGACCGCCACGCCGGCCCACTCCAGATAGCCGGGATCGAGCGTGATGTTTTCCTTCTCGGCCACCTTCTTCAGCCAGTCGTCCAGGCGCCCCACCATAATGGTGCATACCGGCCCCATGGTACTGATGTCGTGTCCCTCCGCCTCGCGCCGGCGAAAGCCGCGCTCCATCGCCTCGGCTACGGCCACGCACTGGGGCAGGGTGAAGCAGACCGTGGCGTTGATGCTTATGCCGCGATAGGTTGCTTCCTCGATGGCCGGAATGCCCGCCCGCGTGGCGGGGATCTTCACGATGATATTCGGCGCCAACTGATTAAAGTGGATCGTTTGGTCCAGGATCGCCTGCGTATCGCGGTAGAGCCTGGGGTCGGTCTGGATCGATAGGCGGCCGTTTCGGCCGTGCTGTGCCTCGAAAATCGGCCTGAGCAGCCGGGCACTCTTCTCGGATACTTCCTCGACCAGCTTCCAGGCGATCTGGTCCTCGGTCGCGGTCGGCATTTCATCGAGCAGCGCCTCGATGCGCGCCCGCCACTGGGGCATTTCTTTCTTCAATACGCCGAGGACGATCACCGGATTACAGGTGGCGCCCGTCGCACCATGCTCCATGGAATAGGTCAGTTCCTCGATGGAGGCGGAGTCGTTCCATAGGCAGGTTGGGGTCGTTTGCGTCATCTGGTGGAGTGGGCTTTTATATGAGGTGCGCGCACCGGCTACAGTCATGATCTCCTCCAACGCACTCTAACCGCGGCGGTTATAGGGGCTGTGGCGCGAACATGCGCGCATAAAAAGTATAACGCCGAACCGCTCAGCGTTAGGAGGGTCGACACAAAGAGCAACATAGGCGCCGACTGTGTGGGACCGCTCGGCGTCGCCTATGCCGGCTCAGCCACCGCGCCTGCGTCCATGTCGTCAAGGCCGCATCCGTAGCCTCGATAAGCCCGCGCATCCGGCTCTGTTCGGTCTCTGCCGCCCGCGCTTGCGCTTCGAAGCGGCGCGTAGACAGGTGATCGTGCCGATCGGCGGCCTCGCGCGCCATGCGGCGGAGCAAGAGACCGCGCTCGTTCACCGCGGTGAGCGCGCTGGATAGGGCTCGCTGAGTCGCGGTCGTTTGGTGGGCGAGGGCACTCTGGGGCGAGAAGCGGTGGCCTATCTGACAGCGGAAACGCAGTAGGGTACCTTCACGCAACTCCGAGAGCACCCCATTGCACTCCGGGCAGGAAAGCGCTGTTGGGATCCCCACCGGCGCACCCACCACATCGAGCGGTCCATCGTCACCGAGTGTCGGCGTGCTATCCACGATCGTGTCCTCCGTCGCCTGCTGTACCCGCTCCGCGGCCAACCGACCGAGCAGCGGCCCCGTCTCCGCAATCGGCACCGTGTAATCGACCGCGACGTAGGCCAGGGCGCTCCGCGGCATACTCGGGGCGATCGCCTCGTCCGGATCTTGCACGACTGCCAGGCCGCCGTGTGCCTTGATGGCGAGCAGTCCGGCCGTCCCGTCATCGAGCATCCCACTCAATACCACTCCGATGGCGCGAGGGCCATAGGCGCGGCTTGCGCTGCGAAACAAGGGGTCGATGGCCGGACGAAATCCATTCTCCCTTGGTCCCTCCACCACATGCATATGCCCCGGCGAGACCAGGAGATGATGGCCGGCCGGCGCCACATATAACCTCCCGGCCTGGATAGCGCCCCCATCCTCCGCGGCGGCGACCGGCAGCGGGCAGACACGGGCGAGAATCTTGGGAAGCAGGCTCGGTTGATTGGTGCTGTGCAGCACGACGAAAGCGGCGGCGGCCAGATCGGAGGGTAGCCCAACGGAAAGGGCCCGCAACGCCTCAACCCCGCCGGCGGATGCTCCTACCACGATAACAGCATGGCGTGCAGGCATGGTTTCCGTGCTCCCCCATCAGTCCGCACCACGTACGTGCTCTTGTAGTGTACGTCCTTGAGCCGAAGAAGGCGGCGGGGCGTGCAATGACTACACGATTGTCCTAGTTCTTCTTCCCGCCGCGATTCCGTCGTTTAGCCGGCGTCCTTTCGCCTAAAAGCTGCCACTCTTCTTACAGGGTGTAAGCAACTCTTCATGTAGGTCCCCCCAAACGGCTGGGGTTACCCAGTGCCCGGCGCGCTGGAGTACGGAGTGTAGATGTATGGAGACAACGACAAAAGGAGATACCACTCGGATGCACTTTGTCGTTGCAGCGGCCGGTTCCGGGGGTCGTATATGGGAGCGAGTGCCGGGTTGTTGCCGTCGAGCGTTGTCGGTGATCGATAGGGCCGGACGCCGGTGAATTTTAAGACTTGATCCTAATAAGTCTGCGCACTCCCACCCTCCAGCGGCACACTTAAACCTTGCCATGTTATGATGCTCACAGGGGCAAAAGAGAAAGCGGTATCGTCATGCTTACGGCCAGGGAGAGAGGCTCTCCACATGAGATGACTGCGCATAGTGACATGAGTTATCCTGTGCGGCCGCTTGTTCCGACCACGCCGGCTGCTATCTCCCCGGCGCACAGCGTGCAGTTCTATGGGGATGACGGGCGCTTCCTGGATGAGTTAAGCCAATTCCTCGGCGGCGCCCTTGGCGCGGGCGGCGCCGTCATCGTCGTCGCCACGCAGGCACACCGAGATGGTCTGGCGCGGCGCCTGAAGATGCGCGGCCTGGATATCGCGACGCTCATCATACGAAAGCGATATATCGCTCTGGACGCGGCCGAGATGCTGGACAGGTTCATGGAGGCCGGCGTTCCGGATCCGGAACGCTTCACCGGCGTAATGGGCGGTATAGTGGCACGCGCGACGGCGGCCCTGGGCGAGAAGCCGCGTGTGGTCATTTTTGGGGAAATGGTCGCTTTGTTATCGGCTGAAGGGAGTTCCCAGGCCGCCATTCGCCTTGAACATCTCTGGAACGAATTGGGGCAAAGCTTTTCATTTTCTCTCCATTGCGCTTATCCGTTGAGTTCCTTTCCTCGGGCGGAAGATGGTGAGTTCCTCGAACGCATCTGCGCCGCGCACGCTCAGGTGATTCCCACCGAGAGCTATACCTCGCTGATCGATGAAGAGGCGCGACTTCGCGAGGTCACCCTCTTGCAACAAAAGGCCCAGGCGCTGGAAACCGAGATCGAGGGCCGCAAGAAGGCGCAGCAGGCGCTCAGGGAGCGGAACCATGAGTTGCGCGCGGCGGTGGCGGCACGCGATGACTTTTTGTCTGTCGCGGCACACGAGTTGAAAACGCCGATCACCAGCCTGCGCGGATTCGCTCAATTGCTGCTCCGCGACGCGCGACGACAGGGAGAGATCGCCCCCGAGCGGCTTCGATCCGCGTTGGATACGGTGGAACGACAGACGGGAAAGCTGCAGCACCTGGTGACCTGCTTGCTTGATACGGCGCAGCTGGGAACCGGCAAGCTACGGATCGAGCCGGTTGACACCGACTTAGTCGACCTGGTTCAGGCGGCGCTGGCCCAGCACCGCGGGAGCAGCACCCACTCGTTTGTCTTTGACGGGCCCGAGCACCTCGAAGTCGTCGTGGATCCGGTTCGGTTTGGCCAGGTAATCGCCATTCTGCTCGGGAACGCCGTGAAGTTCAGTCCCCAGGGCGGCGTGGTGACGGTTCGACTCGAGCAGGACGCGGAAGGTAACATCCGGCTTTCCGTTACCGATCAGGGCGTGGGGATTCCCCCCGACCAGAGAGCGAATATCTTTAACCGTTTTCATCAGGCCCACAGCACGTACCACCTGTCCGGCATGGGCCTGGGCCTTTACATTACACGCGAGATTGTCGAGTTGCATGGAGGGTTCGTGCATGTTGAGGAACCGGAGCACCAAGGCTCACGGTTCGTGGTGGGCCTTTCAGCGTCGGTGTTGGCCAGGCAGGTACAGGTTCCCCGGAGAGCATGAGCGACCGGTTCACGACTGGCCGCGGAAAGGCTGGTCGGTCGATGATCGGCGGGCGGGCGGGTCGTAGACAATGACTCGCGTTCTGGTAATCGAGGACGATCCGAGCATTCGCCAGGTGATTGTTTTTGCCCTGAGCGATGACGGTTTCGTGGTCGACGAAGCGACCGACGGTCAGGTTGCCCTGGAATCGGTCGCCCGGCAGCATCCTGACCTTATTCTCCTCGACATGCAGATGCCGGGCATGGACGGTAAAACCTTCATAAAGCACTATCGCGAACGCTACAACCACCAGGCGCCGATCATCGTGCTTACCGCCGCCTCAGACGGGGCGAGGCAGCGCGCGGAGGTGAACGCCGAGGGGTACGTGTCGAAGCCGTTTGACCTCGACATGCTGCTTGAACGAGTGACGACCCTGTCCCAAAAGGTAGGCGGCGATTCCTGACTCTCCGACGCTTACTGTGAGATAGGGGGATCAGCAAAGTCCTCGTTTCTACACGCGCATCGGTGCATCATGCAACGCGGCGACGAGCGCCGGCACGCCGTCCAGTTGCACGCGGGCGGCCGCTTTACGACCCGTGAGCCACAACAGCAGTTCGCCCGGCTCGCCGCTCAACACGGCATCCGCCTCGCCACCCCCGGCTCTTCGGCGCCCCCCCACCGACGCCGCGCGTCGGTCATGATCGGGCCAGACAATAGCGAGCGTACCTTTGACGGGAATCCGCCGTAAGCCGCGCCCGAGGAAGAACGAGAGAGCCGACCAGAGCGCCCGCTGGAGATCGAGTGGAAGGGAGCGTGGACGCTGCAACGCTCCGCGCCGAATATCCTCATGGTGGATAAATGCCTCGGCCAGATTACCCAATGCCACGGGACCGGGGAGACGGAAGAATACGGGGGGCATGGTGCGCAGCGCGGCCAGGAGCGCGGGACGGCCAAGGCTCTTCTCTCGTTTCAACAACTCCTCCTGATCGGGACCGAATTTGCCCTTGAAGAGCCTGGCCCGCGCCAGGTCCAACAACCGACGTTCGCGCACTACGATATGAGCCGCCACATCCTCGACCGTCCATCCTACATCCAGGCTCGCGGCGGACCATTCCTCGTTACTTAATCCGGCCAGAAGATCGCAAAGCGCCAAACGCTCGCGTACAAAGAGGCAAAGATTCTCGTCCATAATGGTCCTTTGCATACTTGCCGTAGGAGGCAAACGGTGCCGTATACTCTGTGTCGTCGCCAACCGACTCGTCTCCACATCGTCGGTCGGCAGCGGCAGCTTTCTACATTAAGCGTACCGTACTTATTCGTAAGAGCGACCTCCCCACGGGCCGTACGGCCGTATCGCTGGGGGCCCCAAAGCTTACCTGGAAATTGTGGCGCCCGATCCTGCGAATGAATTCGCATGGAAGATCGTACGGCGCATGAATGCGGGCAGCGAGCGTTCGCGCATTCATGCGCCCCCGTCCGTGCCATGCGAATGTATTCGCAGGCTGCCGATCACTAAATTCAGGCGCACCCGAGGCCACGAAGCGTCTTCCCCGATGGCCGGCTATACTTCTATGGTAGACGCGTAGAACCACATGGAAACGACGTCGCTTGATTTCGTATGGAGGAAGAAGCCGTGGCTGATCCGAATGAGTGGAACCAGGCTATCATCAAAGAGTTCCGCGCCAACGGCGGCAAGGTCGGCGGCCAGTTCGCGGGCGCGCCTGTACTGCTCTTGACCACGACCGGCGCCAAGACCGGGCGCAGCCTTACCACTCCTGTGATGTATCTCGATGCCGACGGCCGCCGGTTCGTGTTCGCTTCCAAAGCAGGGGCGCCAACCAATCCCGCCTGGTACCACAATTTGATTGCCCATCCCATAGTGACGGTCGAAGTAGGCGACGAGACCTACCAGGCGCGGGCGGTGCCGGTGACCGGTGAAGAGCGGGATCGTCTGTACGCCAAGCAGGTTTCATTGTACCCAGGGTTTGGCGACTATCAGGCGAAGACAACGCGAGTGATTCCCGTCGTTGCCCTCGAACGAGTGAGTTGAAAGGGAACGCGGACCCCGGTACGACAAAACTGGAGGGGCCGGCCGCGGCGGAGCGGCATCGCGGCGCCGGCGCCGCGATCCGGTCGCCGAGTTTTGTTGTACCGGGGGGTTCGCTCGAGGTCGGGGCGATCTGGGGCA
>JAICHN010000257.1 GCA_025924845.1 Chloroflexota bacterium
ATCGACCGGTCCCTTCCTGGTGTACATCCCCTTGTGCTCGATCAACAGCACCGGGTCGTTGCAACGGATCGCCGCCCGGAGCAGCCCGTAGGCCGAGGCCGGCGTGCCGGCGGCCGCTACCAGCAGGCCGGGCATCTGCTGGAACCAGGATTCGCCGGTGGCGGAATGCTGGGTGCCGAAGTGCCCGGTGGCGCCGCCGATGGCCCGAACCACCAGAGGCACGGTGGCCTGGCCGCCGGACATGAAGCGAAACTTGGGGATCTCATTGATCATGGCATCGCCCGCGCTTGGCAGAAAGTCCACGAACATAATCTCCACCACGGGACGCATCCCGGTGACGGCCATGCCCAGGGCGGCGCCCACGAAGCCGTTCTCGGAGATGGGCGTGTCAATCACCCGGTTCGGGCCGAACTCCTCAAGCAACCCTTCGCTGGTCTTGAAGGAGCCGCCGGCGCCTCCGATATCCTCACCCAAAAAGACCACGGCGGGATCGGCGCGCAGTTCCGCCGCCAGGGCGGCGTGGACGGCATCGCGGTAGGTCATCTCGGCGGCAACCTCAGTCGGCGTAGACATAGCGACCAATCTCCTCGAGTGCGGGCCACGGCGCGGCAGTAGCGCCCGCCACGGCGGCGTCGATCTCGTCCTGCACTGTTTGGCGCAGTGTTTCCTGCTCATCCTTGCCCATGATACCCTCGGCCTCGAGCGCCTTACCCAGCCGGATGATCGGATCGCGGGCCTTCCAGGTGTCCAGCTCGCCGGGCTTCCGGTACTTGCCGGGGTCGGTACGCGAGTGCCCGCTGTAGCGGTAGGTCTTGCATTCCAGGAGGGTGGGGCCTTCCCCCGCGCGGGCGCGGGCGATAGCAGCGGCGGCCTGCTCGTACACGGCGTCCACGTCGTTGCCGTCCACCATAATGCCGGGCATGGCATAGGCGGCGGCGCGCACCGCCAGGTCATCGACCGGGGTGGTGGCGCGGAGGGGGCTATATTCCCCGTAGAGGTTATTCTCGCAGACGAATACGACGGGCGCCTTCCATACGCTCGCCATGTTCAGCGCCTCATGAAAGGAGCCGATATTGGTGGCTCCATCGCCGAAAAAGGTGAGCGCCACCTGTTTGGTGCCGCGTAGTTTAGCGGACATGGCGGCGCCAAGCGCCACGGGCAGGCCGGCCCCGACGATGGCGAAGGCGCCGATCAGGCCGCGCGAGAAATCGGTGAAGTGCATGGAGCCGCCGCGTCCCTTGCACAGGCCGGTCTCCCGGCCCATCATCTCGGCGAAGGCGGCCTGAGGATCGACGCCGCGGGCCAGGGCGTGCCCATGGCCCCGGTAGGTGATGGTAAGGTAGTCGTCTGGGCCCATGGCGCTGATCGCGCCGACCGGAACGGCCTCCTGGCCCTGGCTGAGATGGGTGGTGCCGACCACCAGTCCCTGCATGAAGAGTTGTTGTACTTTATCCTCGAAGGCGCGGATCACCAGCATGGAGCGGAACCACGCGCGGCGATCCGGCGTACCGGCCTGGGGCGACTGACTCATGGTGTTCCTTCCCACGGCATAGTTTGAAGGGTATGGGGTTCCGCGAAGGTTGGATCCTGACACTTTAATATCAGGATCGTCAGCCAGGGTTCTCCTGGGAATAACGATTCCGGTTTCGATTGTATGTGTAGCACCGGCGATCAGGCCGTGTCAAGCACGGGTTCCCAGCGTACCGCCTCCTCGACTATTACCGCTTCCGACCAGGCCAGAAACTGAGGACGATCCTCGGCCAGCCGCGCGGCGATCGCCGGATCGGCGAAGGCGGCGCGCAGCGCCTCCGCGCTGTCGAACCATAACTCGCCCACGGCATCCCAGTCGCTGGTCCGCGGGTCGGCGGGACGCGAAAGGACCAGGCCGCGCAGACCCGGCATCTCGCGCACGATCGCGATATGAGGGCCGCTATAGTGCGCCCAGAAGTCTTCCACGCTCATGCCAAGCTTGCGTCGGATAAAGGAGATTCGTCGAACCATGGTTCGCCCCCTTACTGGGAAGCCGCTATTGCCGCGCGCGCCAGATCGCGGAACAGGATGGTCTCGCAGACGTTGTCGCAGCGGTTGCAGTCTTGCCAATCCTGCCAGACGTACTCGATGGCGAAATAGCCGGGATAGTCCAGTTCCCGCAGCCTGGCAATCACCCGCCGATAGTCGATGGTGTTCTCGCCGAACGGCGTTTGCAGGCGCCCCTTGGCGGCGCCGCGGCAGTGGAAATGGCGGGCATGGGCCAGCAGGGGCTCGACCTCACGGTCCGGGATGCCGGCATAGGTAAAGTGCGTGTAGTCAAGGGTCAGCTTGAGACCGGGGGTCAATTCGACCAGTCGAGCGAGCTTTTCCGGCGTATCCACGTTGGAGCCGAGGTGACCCTCCACGGAGAGCACGATGCCGTATCGGGCCGCTTCCTCCACCCTCCAGGCCAGCTCCCCGGCCGAGCGGCGGATCGCAGTCTCCCACGGCTCGTCGCCAAAGCGCATTCCCGGCAGCATGGTCATGCCGGGCGCCTCCAGCCGGCGCGCCAACTCCAGCAGGTCGCGGAAGAAGGCGGCCGCCTCCGCGCGCTGTTGAGGATCGGGGTGATTAACGGCCATGACGTCGAACGCCGAGGTCTGAATAAATACGTCGGCCAGTTCCAGCCCGGCCCGGGCAATACGTTCCTGAAGGATGCCCGCCCACTGCGCGATATCGCCGCGCACCTGCTCGGGGCGCACATGGGAACGGTCGCCGAACAGCCCCAGATCCAGCGCCTCGATGTCGAGCATGCGGATGAGGGTCAGCACGCGGTCATGTTGAAGCAACGGCCAGGTAAAGTCGGCGCAGGCGAGTTTCATCGGGATGATCCTCCTTGTCACACCTGGTATCGCGCAATGTACTCCTGATCAAGCTCAAGCCCAAAACCGGGACCGCTTGGCACCGGATAGAGCCCGTTGGCAATGGGAGGGCGATTGGCGATCAGCGTCCAGAAGAGCGGGTCACGCTCGGGGTGAAAGCACTCGACGTAGGTGCCGCGCGGGGTGGCGGCCAGGAGATGGGCTGAAATCTGCGGCTCCTCATGATGACCCATCTGTATGCTGAACGAATCGGCGATCGCCGCCGCGCGCCGCCATTGACTGGGGCCGGCCGCCCAGGATGCATCGAAGTTGCAAATATCGATGGCTCCGTCCACCATCAAGTCGCGCGCCCCGGCCAGGGAAACCTCGCCCTGGCCGGCCGCGACGGGCACGCCGGTGATCAAGCGCACGTCGCGCATGGCCCGCCGGTCGTCCGTCCAGTGGCAAGGCTCTTCAAACCAACGCACGTTCAGCCCTTCGACCAGTCGGCAGAAGCGCACCGCTTCACGCAGACTATAGCCTTGGTTGGCGTCCGCCATCAAGACGAAGTCGGCGCCGCCCGCCTGACGCGCCGCGCGGAATCGCGCCGCATCCTCCTCGGGCGTGGCGCCACCGACCTTGAACTTGCAGCCTGCCAGGCCCTGGGCGCGGTAGTATTCCATCTCCTGGGCCAGCTCGGCATGCGTGCGATCGTAGTAGCCGCCGATGGCGATGATCGGCAGGGCATCGCGATAGCCGCCCCACAGGCGGTAGAGCGGCATACCGAGGGCCTTGCCCACCGCGTCCCAGATGGCGCTGTCCACGCAGGCCATGGCCTGCGTGGACAGCTTGCGTTCACGGAGGATATCGTAGGTCGCGGGGAGCATCGCTTCCCAGCAACCCTCGACGTTAAAGGCATCGCGGCCGACCACGGCGGGGGCCAATTCCTCGTGGATGATGCGCCGGATGGCGGGCTGCGCCTCGTCCTCATCGCCATTGTAGGCCTCGCCGACGATACCCTCGTCGGTCAGCACGCGGGTGATAATGGTGCAGCGAGTATCCATTTGATACTTGCTGCCGCGGAAGACTCGGGCCAGGGGCGTGCGCAGCCCCAGCGTCTCGATGGCCCGGATTCGTAACGGGACGGTAGCCCAGCGCGCCGGCGGCGGTTGAGATGGTGATGGTGCCCCGAGCGTGGCGGCAGCGCCTTGGTCGGGCTGGGCCGCGAATGCCTCGCTCACGGTTAGCCTCCTTGTCTGTTCACTTGCGCAAGTCACTCTCAAAACGTTCGAGGTCGAGGTGTAAGAGTACCGCATCGCGGGCGCGGCGGGCGCTATGCGCCTGAATGGCATGCAGAATCACCCAATGCTCGTGCATCCACTCGGTGGTGTGATCGACCGAGTGCCGAAACTCCGACGACAGGGCAACCCAGAGGTCGCGTAAGGACGCCTGCATCTGCACCAGCAGCGCATTGCCGGTGCTCTCCGCGACGGCCAACTCGAACTCCAGCGGCTCCCAGTGCCAGGACGGTTGTTCGGCTAGATGCTGCTGGTGCCCCAGCAGCATGGCCTTGAGTTCGGTGATGTCGTCGTCGGTGGCCCGCTCCGCCGCCAGTGAGGCGGCCATCGGTTCCAGGCTGCGGCGTAGTTCCACCATGTCGCGCAGAGCGTGCTTCTCGGCGGCCAGCACGAAGGCCGGGGCACCAAGGGTCCACTGCCGACCCGGCGCCGCGACATAGGCGCCGTCGCCGCGCCGAATCTCCACCAGGCGGATCGTGGCGAGGATTTTCATGGCCTCGCGCACGGAGGAACGGCCGACTCGCAACTGTTCCATGAGGACGCGCTCGGGAGGGAGACGATCCCCCGGCTCCAGCTTCTGGTCGGCAATGTATTCGCGGATGCGTTCCACGATGATCTGCGGCAGCGGCGCGCGGCTTACCTGGTCAAGGCCCATGACGTCGCCACCCTTCACCTTGTCGTAATGGTTGGGATGCGTATGATTGTCCAGTAACTACTCTATCACTGCCGGCTGGGAGCAGTGGCCGATTGCATAGGGAAGATTCTCCGCTCAGTTGTCAGACCGGTAACAGCGCTCATACTAGCTGAGTGGGCTTCATATTGTCAAGCAGCGCGGCTGCGACCAGTCTTGACAGTGGTCTGAGGCGGGTCTATACTGTCAGCCACACCTGGTAGTTACCTGGGCGATGGGATCGGGCAATCAGATGTCAGACCACAAGCCGAGTTTCCGGCCCGATCGGGTCCAGGATTCGGAAAAGCAGTCAACACGGAAGGAGGGTTGCAGCTCGGGCGACACAGGTACCACCCGGCCGTGGCGGCGAAGAGGAGAATCCGCCGCCGGCAACTCCCGATCGCCGCGGTCGGGCGCGTCTCGCTAGATCTCATGATCCGGAGCGGTCGACGGTATCACTCCGGCTATTCCACGAGGCAAGGAGAAGCATTGTGACGAGTATCACGCCGATACGGACGTGGTCTAAGCCAATCCTCAGGGTGGGCATGGCGTGCTTGGTGGCAGGCATGGGGACGCTGACAGGGAATATGCGGAGCCATGCCGCGGACTCGGTGAATATCACTATCCAACTGCAACCCAACACCGGAGCGCCCGATTCATCCAACAACAAGGTGCTGGTGTCCTTGACCAACGCCTACGAGAAGGCCCATCCCGGCGTCACGGTCACCTACCAACCGAACCCATTCACCGATATCACAAAGTCAAACGCCCGCTTGGTAGCGTTGGCATCGGCCCACAGCGCGCCCGACGTGGTGTGGGAGCAGTACGGTGAGGTGACGGGCGGCAGCTTGCCGAAGGGCCTGCTGCAGAACGTGCGGCCCTACCTCGAGCGCCCCAATCCTTACGTGGCCGGCAACAAGCGCTGGCTTGACCTCTGGCAGCCGGTAACGCTCCCCTACATGCGGAGCGCCAACGGCGACATCTCCATCTTGCTCGGGTCGGACGTGGATGTTGCCATGTTCTACGACAAGGCGAACTTCGCCACGGCCGGCATCACATCGGCGCCCAAGACCTGGAAAGACTGGGTGGCCGATATGGCCAAACTCAAGTCGCACGGCATCACGCCGTACATGTTCGCCGACGGCGGCATCTGCAACCCTTCCTGGTATGAGCGCGAGTTCTCCAGCGTGCTCTTGCACAACGACCTGAGTAAGTTCAACGTCGATCACCAGCAGGTCGCCACCGGGCTGGATACGGCAGTAGGAATTACGCGGGGGATCATTTCGATGAACAACCCGGCCTACGCCGAAGGATGGAAGCTGTTGGGAAGCCTCCAACCCTACCTGGCGCCCGGCGCCTCGACCTTTGACGCGTGCAGCTTGGCCAACGCGGCCAGCCCGCCGCTGTTCCCCGTGCAGCCGTTCGTGCAAAACCGATTCTCGATGATCTGGGGCGGCACCTGGTATTTCCACGATCTGGATACCGCCGGATACAACGGGAAATATGGTATCTTCCCGTTCCCCGCCATCACCACGGCCACCACCAAGTACTCCAGCAACATCGACGTGCGTGGGGTGATCGGCGGTCCCAACGGGTCCGGCCAGTGGTCCGTGACCACGCAGCAGGCGGATTCCTCAATGACCCCCGCCAAGACGAAGCAGGTCATGGACTTCCTCGCCTACCTGTATACCCCGCAAAGCGAGGGCAGGTGGGTCGCCGGCATGAGCAACGGCACCTACATTCCCTTGATCAAGGGAACACCTTCGCCCAAGATTCCCGGCCTCAATACGATCATCCCCAAGGGGCTGCCCCCCACGACCGTTGAAGGCATTCTGGATGGTGGTCTGACCGCCAAGGCAACCCGAGACGGTTCACGCCTATTGCAATCGTATCTCAGCGGTGATACCTCCTGGTCGTCGTTCTCCACGCAATGGGAGGCCATACTCAAGCAAGCGGCGAGCGATTGGGCCGGCCAGAACAAGGTTGATCTCAGCAAGTACAAGTAAGCCGGACCTTTCGGATGCCCCAGGGCGGCGAGCGGACCTGCTCGCCGCCCTGGGGCGAGGTAGAGCAAGACACATGGCTGAGGAGGAAACGATGGCTAATTCATCCACACCCGTGACCCAGGAAAAGCTTCTGCAATTCGAGGAAATCGGTTTCGCGCGCTTCGATAACGTGCTCAGCGCCCAGGAGGTGAGCGATTTTCGCGACGCCCTGGCCAGGAGCACCAACCAGCCCGGGCTCAATTCGACCCAAATCGCGGGCACGATGTACACCCAGTACGTCAACGTCTGGCGCGACGACGCCGAAACCCGCCGTCACGTATTCAATCCCCGGCTGGCCGAGATCGCCCGGCAGCTCAGCCGGAGCGACCGGGTCCGCCTCTGGCACGATCAACTGATCGCCAAGATGCCGGGCAACCAATCAACCTTCTGGCATCACGACGTGCCGCTCTGGCCGATGATCGAGTCCGGGGCGCTCACCTGCTGGCTGGCCCTGGTCGACGTGACGGTGGAGATGGGGGCCATGCACTTCGTGCCGGGTTCGCACAAATGGGGACGCCTGGATATCAAGTCATTCCCAGCACATCTGCTGCAGGATGTGGAGGGGATGCGTTACCTGGTGCCCGAGGATAAGCGTGATCTGCTCAAGCCGTTCGCTTTCGAGCTCAAGGCGGGAAGCTGCACCTTCCATAACTCGCTCACCCTGCATTGGACCCGGCCGAACTCTTCGGATCG